>CAIWRB010000084.1 GCA_903914955.1 uncultured Chloroflexota bacterium
CCCAATATTTGTATTGGGCGGATGCGAGAGATTGGAATTTGCAAATTCATTTTGGGCAGGCGGGGACCTTTGTTCTTTTTATGTTTTCCTGGCATTGTGTTTCACCTCATTCATTCAAAAATATATTTGCTGAAATTAGAAAAGCGCGTTCCGGTTTGCCTGTGAATTGACCATCAGCATACATGGACAATTCGTATTCTTCACGTGCTTCATGCTTAATTGTTTAGGAAGGAAATACCACTCTCGTTCATTATTTTTGTGTCAACCAGTTTTTTCTTGAACGCAGCGCGGATGGCGGACTTGGCTTCAACTGCATTCAAGTTCTCCAGTACGAATATGATGTAAGCGTTGACTATGGCATTGTCCGTCCCGCCAGGTGAGAGGCGTTCAGCGAGTGAATGGATGGCGGGCAGACGCGGGATGGATTTGTTTTCGATCAGTTTTTGCAAACCAGAGGAAGCCAGTCCGCGCTGTTCAGGTTTGCATTTGGGGTCATCGAGAATTCCCCAGAGCACGTTTTCGACAGGCGCTCCCATTTGCGCCCAAACTTTGGGCAGGCAGTCGGAAAGCCAATCGTTGGGGAGGATGTATAAATCTGCGAGGTGACGGGCAGAGTTGAACGCGTGCAACACGCCAAGCAGGTGCAGGGCATGCCACGGCGCCCAACTCGCGGGTTCGCCGGGCCATCCATTTAGCAGGGTTTTGTCGAAGACGATATGCTCCAGATCGGGCTGGTATGCTGTCCATGCAGAATGTTCGCGGGAGATTCTGCCTGGGTCGAGATCCCAGCCCCAGGTCAGGATTGTATCGAGCGGGGACGGGTAGGAGGCGGGCGGCGGGTACTCTGCCGGACGCGGAGGAATATCCAGCGGGGTGATATCCTCCCAGAAATGCCAGTCCATGATCAGCAGTTCTTGGAGTTCATTCTCACGCGGCGACGGTTTCAACGGCAAAAGGGATTTGAATTCGCGTTGAGCAAACATCATGGCGCGTTCAAAATTCAATTCTTCCTGCTCGGGCTGCGAGAGGAAGCGGCGCTTTCCGCCAAAACGGGCGAAGCCGAGACGGTAATGGCGGTAGATCTGAGGTTCGTCAACGAGAAAGTCGCTATGTTGGAACTTGGTCTGGAGAACGAGGGAAACATGGAAAACTTCATCTGGTCCGTATTCGGCTATCAAATCGTTGACCCGCGCCTCGTCCAGATTTCCCTGAACACGTAAATTGATCAGCGCTTTGATCAGTTCCTCACGACGGGCGAGGATGCGAGATCGTTCGCTTGGGGATGGATACGAGGCTTTGTCATGGGGTTTGGGAATCGCATGAGGCGATGCGGGGCTCTGCGCGTGACGGCGGCGGTGTCGGGTCATGGCAGGTTCTCCTGTTTGGATGATCGTCTCGCACGGAACATTATAGTTGACATGCTTCACAGCTCCTCAAAGTAAATATCGATTTACCCGTCCAAAGCAGCTTTGGACGACACGCCGATTTTTTTGATGATTTGGTATTTGCCCACAAGAGCAGCGGGATTATCATGTTGCACAAATTTTGGCTATGGCGAGTTCTCTTTTTTTTCTCAATTCTATCCTGATCATCTGCCATGCGCAGGTTGAAAGTTTTTTACTCATCAAGATCCGTATATTGCGGAGGACTTTTTCCAACCTTTTTAATAATTTTAGGATACCTGCCTTTCGACGTTTTTTTCTCGATTGCGACCACGTTGATTTGATGCCACCAGTCGTCTCCAAAATCTAACCAATACCCAAAGGATTGATCCTGTTTTAGATTCAGGGCGTCAATAGCAGTTTGCTTCACATCCCCTGCCAACTTAAAATCATCGTCTGCTTCGTCCTGATAAGCAGGGAATCCATATCGCCTGGCTTTCGGGTCGTTGGGACCTTTCCCGCCAATCTGGAATTCATATAAATGATTGTCAAAACGGTTGAAGGCTTTGAAGATGGCATTATGCAATTCTTCAAGCGTTTGATCGCCGCGGATTTCGATGGTTCTGGAGATGATGGGATTCTTTTTTACGAACTTCTCGCTTACAGGTCCAGAGATGATGAAAACTTCCAGGGTGTAGATATTCATGTGGTGTTTCTTTACTCCTCTTTCTCTGCTAAAAGATCCTCCAACTCCGCCTTTCTGTTTTCCAGTGTGAGCGTTTGTTCTTTCAAGGCTTTCAACGTCTTTTTGATTTCTGACAATTCCTTCTTCCACTTTTTCTTGTTCAAGTAGTTCTTGCCGTATTTCTCATTGACCAGCGCTTCCACTTCGCTGCGGATCAATCTCAGGAACGGGGCGCCGTAAATGCTGTTTTCGCGGTATTGTAATTTACCCGCGCGAATACCTGCGACGATTTCATCAAAGGTTAATCCAAATTCCTTTTCAGCGGATTTGTGGCTCAAGGTCGCGCCTTTGGTCGTCCACGCAGAGTCGTTAGATTTAAAGGTCATACCCAAGCTCCTTTATGCGTTGATCTTTTTGACTACTTCCCTGTAGACATCCAGCCTGGGATTTTTAGGATCGGGTCCCGACCATGCGTCGAACCACATACGTGCCGCGCGGTGATTTCCTGTTAAAAGGGAATATTCAATCAGCACGGAACAAAGCGAGTTGTATTCGCTGATGTGGAACTCGCGGCGCGAAAATAAAGGTGTAAGTAGTTCAAGAGCGTCTTCGTTGTCGCCTTCGTGTATTGCAGCAAATGCTAACGCCACGCGGGCAAAAAGATAGTCAGGAAAAAGGATGAGGATTGTTTCACTAATACATAATCCATCCTCTTTAAGTCCTTGAAGTTCCAAAGCCTGAGCCAGATTGTTAAGCAGGTCAGGCGTAACGGGTTCGAGTGTGAGCGCCTTGCGGAAAAGAGTTTCCGCCTCTACGCCTTTTTCAGCCTTTATAAAGGACTTGGCTTCTTCCACGAGCTTCTCTACTGTTGGGGTGTGGAATATCTTTTGCGTATTGTTGACGACAAAGGTGGATTGGAGCAATTCTGCGCCAATAGGTTGGGACGATGCTTTTTGCTTGCGAGTCATTATGTAATTTCCTTCTGACCAATTAATGTTTAACTACTTGACCACCCCGCCTGTCAGCAGGGACAAGACCTTCCGTGACAAACTGCTCATGCGATTAATAATATTCCTTGACATACCTGTACGCCTTTTCGAAGAGTTCTGTATCGGTATGGAGTTTGTATTTCGCGAGCGTTCTCCGCAACGCCTTCCTAACCTCCCGCTTCCCGCCTTCGGTGGATTGCCAATCTGGGAAGCGGATTTGTCTCACGATGTCGTCGATGTCGTCTACGATGCGTTCGACCATGATGGGAGTGTCGGCGTTGCGCGACTGTTGGAAGAGTTCGGTGAGGGCGGTTTTGCCGCGGTCTTCATCTTCGGCGGGGGGAACTTCTTTTTCGGCGTTGACCAGGTCGCGGGCGA
>CAIWRB010000085.1 GCA_903914955.1 uncultured Chloroflexota bacterium
GGGGACGGGAACAATAAAAATGGAGCCGCCAACACCAACCAAAGCCAGTGCAAGCGGTCAAGCCAGATCAACACGAAGGAGATTTTTTCACGCATGCTTGTCTTTGCCTAAAACATAAGTTGAGATCATCGGCTAGAACATTTCTTCCTATCAGCAGAGAGCGTTCATTCTAACCGACAAATCTTCTCAGTACCTGCCGCTTCGAGATCAGTCACGGCCTCGCCAGCTATCTTCTCACTTTACAATTTGAATCCAGCTTTTTGAGCATCAGAATAGAACATCCTGACCGTATCTAGTGAATAATCGTCCAAGTCTTTGCCCACCTGCGAAAGCTTCTTGAGAATATCATGGGACACGGTGATGACATGACAGCCAATTTCATCCGCCTGGAAGATATTGAGCAATTCACGCGGGCTGGCCCAAATCAATTCCTGAGTCTTATAGGGTGACATGATCTCTACGGCTTTCTTCATTTGTAGCATGGGATCACGGCCAGTATCTGCAATCCGCCCGGCAAAAACAGAGATGTAAGATGGGGCATGGTTTTCAAGTGCCCTTGAAACCGTATTCACCTGCTCCAGGGTCATTAGTGCTGTTACATTCAACTGTACGCCCTCGGCAGCCAGGATACGCACCAAACCTGCAGATGATTCTCGGCGGGTATTCGTCACTGGGATCTTGACGTATACATTTTTCCCCCAGGTGGAAATTTTGCGTGCCTGGCGTTCCATGTCATCGAACTCGTCTGAAAAAACTTCCAGCGATATGGGGCGGTCTGAAATTTTCTCAAGCAGCTGACGGGAGAACTTCTCGTAATCTGAAATGCCGCTCTTCTGCATGAGCGTGGGGTTGGTGGTGAAACCAGTGATGTATGGATTGCGGTATAACTCAAGGATGCCGTCCATATCGGCACCATCAGCAAAAATTTTAACTTTCAATTCGTCGAGTAATTTCATTTTAATCTGCTCCTTTTACTGCTTCTTGGATTAATATCTGAACCTTTTTTTACCTGAAGTTGGGCAAAAATCGAGATTTTGGTTCAGCTATTCACGCAATACTCTGTAAAATAACATCAGCTATCGATGCCGTATCTTCCACTGTAAAATCAGCGGGATCTCCCTGATAAATTTCGGTGTAGTGACGATCTACGAAAATAGTCTTCGACCCGGCAGACTGACCTGCGGTAATATCCTTCCATCTATCGCCGACCATCCAACTGAGAGACAGATCAAATTCGTATTTCTGCGCGGCCTGCAAGATCAGCCCCGGCTTGGGTTTGCGGCAGTCACATTCATCTGCATGATCGTGATAGCAGACGAAGATCTCACGCACGGGCAGCCTGGACTGGATCAACGCGTTGATAGACTCCACGATCTCACGGGATTGTGTGCCGCGGGCAACATCCGGCTGATTGGTGATACCGATCAAGACATAACCACTCTTGGCCAGCCGGTTTAATGCAGTGACCGCCCCCGCAAGGATTTCAACATCCGCCAGCCGGGCGGGCGGGAAGGGTTTGCCATCGCGGACCACTGCGCGGTTGAGGACACCATCGCGGTCCAAAAAGACCGCGCGCTGAGTCATCGCATGGACTCCCATTTTGTCGACACGGCCTTGAGGGCGGGATGCGAGACTAGCAAATGCCACACCACTGCTTGAAACGCCTCGGAATGCGGCGTCACAGTTTCTGGATTAACGGTTGGGATAACGACACAGGCGTCTGCCACTTGCGCGGTATAACCGCCATCCCTGCCCACCACGCCGATCACAGATGCGCCTATTTGCCTGGCATACTGCAGCGCCGACACCAGATTGGGGCTGACGTTTTTTTCAACGTTGCCTCCGCCGACCGAAAATACAAAGAGCAGATCGCGATCGTTCAAATGACTGACCTTGAGCCATTCGATGAAAACGCTTGCCCAGCCTTCATCATTCGTACGTGCGGTCAATTCAGAAACATTATCCGTCGGCGCATATGCTTCGATGCCGGCGATCTTGCGGAAATCATTGACGGCGTGCGAACAATTCGCGGCACTGCCGCCGACTCCGAGAAAAAACAACCGGCCGCCGCGCTGGCGCAAACTGACCAGCTGCTCGACCATTTTTTCAATGGCCCCGACATCCAACTGGGAAAGTATCTGACTTGCTTCAGCTAAATGTTTTTCAGTATAACTTGTCATTTCGTGCTCCCTTAATATATAGTCTCGTGTTTCCTTCAAACCAGACGGCGAGCCAATTTCATAAAACCGCTGCGAAACTTCATACCCCGCCAGTTGATCTTGTTTTAACAGATCCTGGTATACCATCGCCAGATCCAAAACATGATCAGCAGGGTAGCGTTCCAATACGGAGGCTTGCAAAACCCCCAGCCCATAATCAATATGCTCCATCGCAGGGATAAGATTTTTCTTATCATACTGCCGGATTCGACCATTTTCAAAAATAACATTACTGCTATCCCACAGGTTCTTGTTATGAAGCACTGTCATTAAACCCTGTTTGTCGCTGGAGCGAAAGGCACTTTCGACAGCTTTGTAATCACAATCGAGATAGGTATCACCATACAGAACAAAAAACGCATCACCAAGCCGGGGTAATGCGCGACGCAATGCGCCGCCGGTTCCCAGAAGCTGCGGACCATCGAACACATACTCCACCCGCATCCCCCAGCGACTACCATCCCCTATTTCGGCCTGGACTTGCTCACCTAAATAACCAAGGCACAAAACAAGATGCCCGATATCATTGCGCCGCAACAATTCGATCTGATGAACGATGAACGGCAGACCGGCCACCTCGACCAAAGACTTGGGAATTTTTTCCGTGAGCGGGCGCAGGCGTGTCGCCAGCCCGCCGGCAAGGATCGCCAGAGGCAGACTCATGACAGGAGTACCTTGGTTCCTTCAAAGTCAAAGCGGAAACGAACCTCTTCCAACCCGACCTCTGACATCACCTTACGGAGCTGCCTGCGGTCCTGCGCATAAAACAACAAAAAGCCGCCACCACCGGCACCGAC
>CAIWRB010000086.1 GCA_903914955.1 uncultured Chloroflexota bacterium
TGTTCGATTTAGGTATAATCAGCCGATATGAAACTCGCCGCACTGATCCCAATGCGCCACCACAGCCAGCGTGTGCCCGGCAAAAATTATCGTCCGCTTGCGGGCAAACCCCTTTTTCATCACATCATCGAAACGCTGCTCGCGGTTCCTGAAGTTGAAACCGTAATAGTGGATACTGACTCTGAGCCTGTGATGGATGGAGTACGCCGCTTCTTCCCTACTGTCAAACTGATTCATCGCCCTGAGCATCTCCGCGCCGACGATGTGCCCATGAACGATATTCTCCTGCACGACACAGCGCAAGTGCAAGCGGATTTTTATTTGCAAACCCACTCGACGAATCCATTGTTGAAGGCGGATACTATTTCAAAGGGCATCAAATCTTTTTTTGACAAATTTCCAAAATACGATTCGCTCTTTTCGGTGACGCGCTGGCAAACCCGTTTGTATTTTCAAAATGGACGCGCAATCAATCACGACCCTGCTGTGCTGATCCAGACCCAGGACCTGCCCCCAGTGTACGAAGAGAATTCCTGTCTTTATCTTTTTGCGCGTGAAAATCTCATAAGAAAACATCACCGTATTGGAGACAAACCTTTTATGTTTGAGATAGACAAAGCCGAAGCTTGGGACATTGACGAAGAGTTGGATTTTGAGATCACAGATTTTTTGCTGGAGAGAAAAAAAGAATGAATTTTAAGAATATGAAGAGTGCAATTACAAACTGGTTTTCCAAACCCTGGTACCCCTTTCTGATCAGCGCGTATCCTGTGCTGGCTTTGTTATCAGCCAACGCGGGACAGGTTCAACCTAGCGCAGTCGTTCGCCCGTTGCTGGTGTCAATTTTCTTTGGCGGATTGTTGTTCTTTATTGTCTGGCTGTTCTTTCGTAAGGTGAATAAAGCGGCATTCCTTACTGCACTTTTGTTGGCTTTGTTCTTTACGTATGGTCACGTGTATATTTTTATTGATGCAAAATTTCCAAAAACCAACTACACCCAATGGCTTGCTGCTGGCTGGATCGTTTTGTTCATGCTCGCAATTTTGTGGACAACGCGCCCAAAATTGACATTCATTTCGTCAGCGCCGACTTTTAATACGGTCGCGCTGGCGTTGCTGATCATGTCAATGGCGCAGACCAATTTCGGCGACGGACCGCGCGGCGCACATGCTCTTGGGCTGGCGAATGCTCCAGTTGAGTCAGATCTGGTGCGGCCGGACAATCCGCCTGATGTATATTTCTTCCTATTGGATTCTTATGGACGCGCTGATCTTCTTCGTCAAGCATATGGATTCGATAACAGTGAATTTATCAACAAATTGGAGAAGCGAGATTTTTTTGTGGCGAAGTGCAGCCAGAGTAATTATGTGCGGACCGAGATCTCGCTTGGGTCGTCGCTCAACATGGACTATTTGCAGGGGCTGAACGAGGCGTTTACACCACAGAGCACGGCGCGCCGCGTGTTATGGGATTCTCTTAAACACAGCGCGGTGCGCTATAACTTTGAGAGCATGGGCTACGAGACAGTGGGTTTCGAGACGGGCTTTGCATGGCTCGACTTGAATGACGCAGATCACTTCCTAAGTCCGCCGGCCATTTCTTCAGGCCTGAGCGAGTTTGAAGGGTTATTCCTGCGCACAACTGCTGCACGTTACATTCAAGATCTGGGTCTGGTGGATCCAGATTATCTTTTGGGAGTTGGTTTTCGTGACCGCTTTAAATACATTTTCAACAGTATGGACGATGTTGCAAAAATACAACAGCCGACTTTTTCATATATCCATGTGATCTCGCCGCACCCGCCGTTTGTTTTTGATCCTAAAGGCAATCCAACTTATCCGCCGGATTTTTGGAATGATCAGCGCGAGTATCCGCCTGATTTGTATCAAAAGGGTTATGTGAATCAATTACAATTTCTGAACAAGACTATGTTGGAAGCCATTGACACAATCGTCGCGAATTCTAAAACGCCGCCGATCATTATTATTCAAGGTGACCACGGCCCATGGTTACAACCTAAAGATAAACGCTTCTGGAATCTGACCGCGATCTATTTTCCAGATCATATCGACAAACTTTATTCAACGATCTCCCCTGTTAATATTTTTCGGCTTGTGTTCAATACCTACTTTGGCGGGAAATATGATATTCTCAAAGACACCAGTTATTTTTCGCCGGTGCCGAATTTATATGATTTCAGCGAAATGCCATATCCATGCAAATACCCGGACAACTAAATGAAACACACGATCCTTCTCACCGCTCCGTATATGATCCCATTTCTCGACCGATTCAAAGCGGTCTTTGCAAAACATGATCTCGAATTGATTGTGCCGGACGTGAAGGAGCGCATGGAAGAAGATGATCTGCTCAAGTATGCGGGCCAATTTGATGGTGCTATTTGCGGGGATGACCGTTACACAGTGCGCGTCCTCGAAGCATGTTCCCCGCGACTTAAAATAATTTCCAAATGGGGAACGGGAGTTGATTCAATTGACGCTTCAGCATGCTCCGGATTAAATATCATTCTCGCCCGAACTCCAAATGCTTTCACCACTCCCGTTGCGGATTCAGTCCTCAGCTACATGCTTACCTTCGCACGCAGAATCTCCTGGATGGACGCTGCCATGAAGCGCGGCGAATGGGAAAAAATTCCAGGTAAAGCGTTGAGTGAATGTACTTTGGGTATCATCGGAATTGGCAACGTCGGCAAGGCTGTTGCCCGCCGCGCGAAAGCATTTGGAATGAAAGTTCTCGGCACTGACATTGTGGAGATTGACCATGTGTTTATTTCTGAATCCGGCATTCATATGACCGATCTTGAATCTCTGCTCGCTGATTCTGATTTTGTTTCAGTGAACTGCGATTTGAATCCAACGTCACATCATCTGATCAATGCGCAGATGCTTTCGCAAATGAGATCCTCCGCCGTTTTGATCAACACTGCGCGCGGTCCCATCGTGGATGAGAAAGCCCTTGTCGACGCACTCCGCTCAGGTCAAATTGCAGGTGCGGCTTTGGATGTGTTTGAATATGAGCCGCTGCCAAAAAATAGTCTATTGCTAAAGATGGATAATGTCATGCTCGCGCCGCACAACTCAAATTCAAGTCCCACCGCGTGGGAAAGAATCCACTGGAACACGATCAAGAATTTAGTTGAGGGATTGGGAATACAGTATTCAGTGAACAGTGAATAGTAATCATCAGATCTTTTACTTTCAACTTGGGACTTGCAACTTATGACAAAAACAATCCTCATAACCGGCGCGGCTGGCGGAATTGGCCGTGCAACAGTAGACCTCTTCGCTGAAAAAGGCTGGCGCGTAATCGGCGTGGACAGGGCTGAGTTTGGCGAGGATTTCCCGCAAAACGGTATTTTCATCAGATCAGACATTGCACGCCCCGAAGATATGCACTCCATCTTCGAGAAAGCCCGCGCCTTTACCGATTCACTTGACGCACTGGTAAATAATGCCGCGATGCAGGTTGCCAAGCCATTGATCGAAACCACCGTTGAAGAATGGGATGCGGTCATGGCCGCCAATCTACGTTCCGTCTTTCTCGGAGTCAAACTCGCGCATCCCCTGTTGAAGGCGCGCGGGGGTGCGGCGGTGGTCAACGTTTCCTCTGTCCATGCGATCCAAACCTCCGCGAACATTGCCGCATACGCCGCATCCAAAGGCGGGTTGCTGGCGCTGACTCGCGCAATGGCTATCGAGTTTGCGCCTGATAATATCCGCGTCAACGCCATTCTGCCCGGCGCTGTGGATACACCCATGCTGCGCGCCGGGCTTGGCCGTGGACATGTTGGCGGTGATGACGTGCAGGAGCGCCTCGATAACCTAGCGCGAAAAACGGTCAACGGACGCGTGGGTACTCCCGCAGAGATCGCCCACGCCATTTTCTTTCTCGTTGATAACGAGCAATCATCTTTTATGACGGGGCAGGCGCTGGTCATAGACGGCGGCGCAACAGCCAGATTGAGCACTGAGTAAAGACATCATCTTTCACGACATGAAACAATCTATCAAATCTGTTCTCCCAATTTCAATGCTTCAATTTGCGCGCAATACTTATGATGCAGTTCGTCGCATCCCTGAGTTTCCTTCCGCGTATTTTCATCCTTGGCGGCGTGAAAGCATTCGCCGACTCGCTGAACTCAGGAATATTCATAAAGGCAAACGCGCCTTCATCATCGGCAATGGACCCTCACTTCGTCAGACTGATCTAACCAAACTCAAAAATGAAATAACCTTTGGGATGAACCGCATATACCTTATCTTTCCCGGGATGGGTTTTCACACAACTTATTTTTCAGCAACCAATGATCTTGTGATCGAACAATTTCATGAGGACATTCTCGCGCTGCCCATGCCAAAATTTTTAGCGTGGCATTCGCATCATCATTTCTCTCCAGACCTTCAGCTTGCAAATATTCCAACTTTTCTATACACATCTTATACAGGTCCGCGCTTTTCATCTGATATCCGCGGACGAGTTTGGGAAGGCGCGACCGTCACCAATATGACGCTTCAACTTGCTTTTCACATGGGCATCGAACAGGTCATCCTGATCGGCGTGGATCACAATTTCAAATCAAAAGGCGAGGCGAACAAAACCGTTGTTTCGCAGGGTGATGACCCAAATCATGTTTCTCCAAATTATTTTGGCAAAGGAATCCGCTGGCAATTACCTGATCTAGACACCTCTGAAATTGGGTATGCCCTTGCGCGCGATGCCTATCAAAAAACCGGTCGCGAGGTTTTGGATGCTACCATCGGAGGCAAGCTGACCATCTTCCCCAAAGCGGACTACAATTCCTTTTTCAAATGATGAAAACCCCGCCTCAAACCCGGCCGTCAAACTGGCTCATCCTCTTCATCCTTCTCCTCGCCCTGGGTGGCCTCCTCCGTCTGATCGACATCACCGACCCACCATTGGATTTTCATTCGTCCCGCCAGCTTCGTAACTCACTGGTGGCACGTGATATTTATTACTCCCTTCTCCCTTCTGCAACCCCAGAGCAACGTGATCTCGCTTCCTCTTTCGCGAGTGCTGTTGGGAAATACGAGCCGCCAGTGATCGAGTCGATTGTGGCTGTGACTTATCTATTCACTGGCGGAGAGAATATCGCATCCGCCAGAATTTGGGAGACGCTATTCTGGATTTTGGCGGGTATCGCATTGTTTGATCTTATGCGCCGCGCAGTCTCGCCGTGGGCTGCCTTGATCGGGCTGGCGTATTATCTTGTCCTGCCGTTTTCAGTGGAAGTGAGTCGTTCCTTCCAACCAGACCCATTAATGACTTCGGCATTTGTCATCGGAGTTTATTTTCTTTATCGCTGGAGTGAAGAGCAAACTTGGAAGTGGGCAATCCTTGCCGGTATATTTTTAGGTTTCGCGACTTTTGTAAAAATCGTAATAGTTTTTTTTGTTGGCGCGGCCGCAATTGCACTGGTATTATTTACGCTGAAAAAAGACTTTTGGAAATCAAAACAAGTTTGGGTAATGGCGGCGATAATGGTATTGCCCGCGCTTCTTTTTTATGTGCTCCTAAATCAAGGCCGTTCCACAGAATATTTCTTTAGCTGGACGGTCTCACTCATTAAACTTATTTCGAGCACCGATTTTTATACCAAGTGGTTGGCATTTATTGGAAGTCTATTTGGGTTTACGATGATATTTCTCAGTATCGCCGGGGGATTTCTTGCAACTCCGCGCTTGCGCTGGTTGTTGATAAGCTTATGGATCGGATATTTGCTTTATGGATTGACCTTGCCATTCCAAATGTATACCCACAGTTACTATCATATTCAACTGATACCCATCGTAGCGCTGGGGTTGGCTGCAGCGTTTAATCCGCTTATTGAAAGCGCGGCAGTTCAAAGCGTGGCAGGACGCGTGGGTTTCATCGCAGTGATCGTGGCTGTGATCGGATTCCAATCTTGGGTATCGCGTTCTGTTTTGGTCGCTGAGAGTTTTCGCCATGAGCCTGCATTCTGGCAGCAGGTTGGCGAAGCAATTCCCACGGATGCAAAAGTAATTGGCCTCACTCAGGATTATGGTTTTCGCCTGATGCTTTACGGCTGGCGCAAAGTGACTTTGTGGCCGTATAGCACAGAGCTGGCTGAAGTTCGCAACGGTAAAGTGGATTTCGCCAATCGCTTTGATGAATTGACCGTTGGCAGGGATTATTTTTTGGTGACAGCCTTCGGCCAACTGGACAAGCAGCCCTCGCTGAAAAAATTACTGGATGCCTATCCGATCGCAATTGAAGGCGATGGATATGTGTTGTATGATCTGAACAAATGACACTGGTTTCCATCATTACCCCATCTTTCAATCAAGCAGCATATCTTGAACAGACGATATTATCTGTTTTGGATCAAGATCATCCACGCATTGAATATATTGTCATCGACGGCGGATCCACCGATGCCAGTGTTGACGTGATCAAGAAGTACGAAAATAGACTGGCCTATTGGGTCTCAGAAAAAGATAATGGCCAGGCGGATGCGATTAACAAGGGCTTTGCTCACGCCACAGGCGATATTATTGCCTGGCTGAACTCCGATGATTATTATATTGCTGGCACGATTTCGTCCGTAGTAAAAATATTTGACCAGAATCCGGGAGTCACACTTGTCTATGGAAATATGCTTGCCGTGGATGAACACGGAAAAACTTTCAACACGCTGAATTATAAACAATTGACGTTGGAAGACCTGCTTTGCTTCCAGATCATCGGACAGCCTGCTGTATTCATGCGCCGCTCTGCGATGGAAAGCGTTAAACTCGATACAGATTTTCACTTTCTACTCGACCATTACTTATGGATCCAAATTACCCAACACGGCAAACTCTTACACGTGGATCAAACCTGGGCCGTCGCACGCTATCACGCCGAAGCGAAGAACCGCGCCAAGGCCGCTGAGTTTGGGCGCGAAGCTTTTCGTGTTTTGGAAAATGTACAGCAGGATAAAAATCTTGCGGCGGTGCTTGCTAAAGTGAACCGCCGCGCGCGCGCTTCAGCTCACCGCGTAGATGCGCGTTACCTGCTGGATGGTGGGCAGTCTGCCGCATCATTATTTGCATGGATGCGCGCATTGTTCATTCATCCGCCTACAGCCCTGGCACGGATGAATATTTTTGCTTCAGCTGTTTTGAATTTGTTGGGGTTGGGGAATTTTCGTGAGTCTGTTTTACAAAAGCGTAAACAAAAAATTCAAGGAAAGTAAATTGAAAAAAAATAGTCTCATATCAGGGCTTTTTTTTCGGATCATGCTTTTATGTATCCTAATGTCGTTATTGGTTTCAAGTTGTAACTTGATGAAACCTGTACTTGATATTGTTGTGCTTCCCAAAGATCAACGCCCCAATATTCTCTTTATTCTCGTGGATGATCTGGATGCGAAAATGAATTCAATTTCAACCATGAAGAATTTACAGGAATTGATGGTTGCGCGCGGCACAAGTGTGGATGATTTTCTTATCACCAATCCGCTTTGCTGTCCATCGCGCACAACCATCTTGCGCGGACAATATACACATAGTCACCAGGTTTATCACAACGATTCTCCAGATGGCGGTTTTGTAAAATTTAATGAAGTCGGCAACGATGCTTCAACATTGGGAGTCTGGCTGCAAGCTGCCGGATACCGTACGGCATTAATCGGAAAATATCTCAACGGATATCCTTTCCGTGACGAGCGCACCTATATTCCGTCAGGCTGGTCGGAATGGTATAGTCCCGCAAAAAAAAGTGCCTATGATGGATATGATTATGTCTTGAACGAAAATGGGACGCTGGTAATTTATCCCCCAAACGAAGTAAATTATTTTACTGATGTCGCCAGCCGCAAGGCGGTCGATTTTATTCAACGAGCCGATGCAGCTAAAGTGCCTTTTTTTCTGTATCTTGCTCCGTTTGCTCCGCACCTTCCGGCGACCGCGGCAAACCGTCACCTGGACCTATTTCCATCGATAACCGTACCTATAACCCCGTCGTTCAATGAAGCAGATGTGAGCGATAAACCAACGAATATGAGTCAAAATCCGCTTTTGACAGATGATCTAATTTTGAAAAACAATAAAATATATCGCCAGCGCATCCTTTCTCTGCAGGCAGTGGATGAGATGCTTGTGGAACTCGTTAAAGTTCTCGAACAAACGGGACAGATGGATAATACTTATATTGTGTTCACGTCTGATAATGGCTTTCATCTTGGCCAGCACAGATTGGTTGAAGGCAAAGGGACTTTTTATGAGGAGGATATTGTTGTTCCGTTTATTGTACGGGGGCCTGGCGTCACAGAAGGCCGAACTGTGACGGATTTGCTGGCTGGAAATGTGGATATTCCGATCACAATTGCGGATTGGGCTGGCGTTGTTCCTCCCGATTTTGTGGAGGGCAGATCGATTGCACCGATTTTGGCGGGCGGTACTGTTCCCTTAGAAAATGGCCGAAAGGCTTATTTGTTGGAGATTTATTCTCGGAATTCTAGTAGCGAAGCCTCTGCCCCTTCATTGCCAATAGCCGCCTCAGCTATTCTCGAACTCAGTGATGTTTTTGACTTGCCATCTGTATCCCTCAATAAGCTGTCCCCCATAATGCATGGACTTCGCACAAACGATTATTTGTATATTGAACACAATGACGGGTTTGTAGAATTTTACGATCTTATTAATGATCCATATGAACTTGAAAATATTGCATCCATGGCCGGCTCAGCCTTGATCGATCATTTTTCGAAATGGCTCCAAGTTTTTTCCAAGTGCAACGGGAGCGGCTGCCTGCAGGTTGATATGGGACCGCCTTAATAATTCAGCGAAGCAGTTTTGATTTTACCGAGGTTGGGAAAATTGAGGGGAATATTTTCAAACAACGGGAGAAACGGGATTAAAAGTGACGGTCGTTTCAAAGCCGTCATTTTTTTTACATAGTGAACGCGGTATGTGAACGCTGCTTGTTCTCTTTATTTATTTTACGTTACAATTGCCTCGCCTTTCTATGAAAGAAAATTCCTCATTTTTTGCCGCCCGCGTCGCATGGCTCACAGCCTTGCTCGTACTTTTTATTCTCGGCTTTGCGATCCGTCTCTACGATCTCACGGATTTGCCGCTTGAATTTCATTCCACACGCCAGTTACTCTCCGCACTTAAAGCGCGCGGTATGTATTATCAAACCCTCTCCGAAACAGAGGTTCCTGCCGGGCATCGTTCATTTGCCATTCAACAATGGAAATTTCGCGCATCGGTCGAACCTGAATTCTTCGAACGTGTTGTTGCTTTTACATATCAATTCACTGGTGAGCAGGTCTGGATTGCACGTATTTATTCGTCTCTGTTTTGGATGATCGGCGCGGTCTTTTTATTTTTACTTGCACGCGGCCTATCATCTACAGACGGTGCGATTACAGCCACGGCTTTTTATCTCTTATCACCTTACGCTATCGTCGCCAGTCGCAGTTTCCAACCTGACCCCTTGATGGTCATGCTTATCATCATATTTTTATGGGCGGTTTATAAGTGGGCGCAACAACCGGCATCCTATATTTGGGCCATCATAGCCGGACTCTTTGGCGGGTTTGCCATTTTTATTAAACTCGTTGCGGCATTTTTTGTTATCGGCGGTGGGCTGGGCGCGCTACTCGCTTCGCTCGGGCAAAGATCACTGCGTGAAGCGCTGAAGCAACCCCAAGTTTATGTGCTGAGCGTGCTGGGCATCCTGCCGGGCGCGGCCTATGTTGTTTATGGCGTCTTCATCGCGGGTTATCTCGGACGGCAATTCGGCGGGCGCTTCATTCCGTCCCTTTTCCTCAGCCCATCCTATTACCTTGGTTGGATCGCGATGCTCAATCTCGTCATCGGTGGCGCTACTTTGACGATGGCACTGCTCGGTCTTTTCTTTTTGGAAAAGGAAAAGCTGCGATTCATACTCTCGCTTTGGGCTGGGTACGCCCTCTTTGGAATTTATTTTAACTATCACATTTCCACCCACGATTACTACAGCCTGCCGTTGATCCCCATCGCCGCATTATCGATCGCACCGTTGGCAGACTGGTTCTTCGCTCAACTTGCTAAACTCACAATAACCCGTATGACGCGCCTCGCCGCTTACTGCCTTCTGCTTTTTGGTGTCTCTATGTCTCTTTGGAACACACGCGCCCAAATGAAATCCGTGGACTATCGTCCCGATGTTGCGATGTGGACAGAGATTAGCGAAAAAGTTGGTGATACTACTCTGGCTGCCCTCACTCAGGATTACGGCTCACGCCTGGCATACTGGGGTTGGCGATCCGCTGCAAACTGGCCGCAGGAAGGCGACATTATTTATCGCAAAGACCGCGGCGGAAACTTTGATTTCGAAAAAACGTTTAGAGAGTTGACTGATGGCAAGGATTATTTCCTTGTCACCGATTTTGACCAGTTGAAAAGGCAAACACTATTACAGGAAAAGCTCTCTGAACTCCCTGTTGTGTTTTCTGGGGAAGGCTACATTGTTTACGATCTAAGAAAGTAAATTTCATTTACTGGGAAGCAGGCTTCAGTCCGAACAAGGAACTTGGCTTTCACTTGTCTCGAAGCTTTTAAGTCTCAAATGGTTTCTGATGACTTAGCGGCTCTCTCCGAGTCCGGTTACAAATATATTAATTCATCATCTGATAAAATACACAAGCTTATGTCCGTCTTTCCTTTCCTCACATATAACACGCAAAACCCAATGCGCGAGAACAGATGCAAGCGATGACCCCTGAACTCTCCATCATCGTGCCCGCGTATAATGAAGAATCCATGATCGTGGCGACCCTGACCGGCTTGAGATACTATCTTGAGGCGCGCTCTGAATCATATGAAGTCATCGTTGTCGATGACGGCAGCCAGGATAAAACGATTCCCCTCATTCAGGATTGGAAATTACACAACAAAATAGATCTACGCATCCTAGTCAATGAGCAGAATATGGGTAAGGGGTTTTCCGTTCGGCGAGGTGTATTTGAGAGCCGCGGACAATATGTGATATTCATAGACGCAGACCTGCCCTATGACCTTGACTCTATTGATGGTTTCCTGAAAGCCTTGCAAAGCGGCAGCGACCTTGCCATTGGTTCGCGAGTCCTGCCGGGTTCGCTAGTTAATGGCGTACCAACTTTACGCTTTGCCGCGGGCCAAATTTTCTCGTGGATGGTGCAGGGAATATTATTTTCCGGGCTGCCTGATACGCAGTGCGGATTCAAAGGTTTTAAGTCTGCCGCCGCCAAAGAGGTCTTCAAACGATTGACAATCAGCGGTTTCGGTTTCGATGTGGAACTTCTCTATGTGGCTCGTAAACTAAATTATGAAATCAAGCCGATCGCGGTGCAAATGATCCATTACCGCCGTGACAGCCGCGTCCGCATAATAGGCGACTCAATTGAAATGTTCATAAACCTGTTCAATGTCCGCTGGAATGACTTGCAGGGCAAATACAAGTAGGAGTTCAACCTTTGTCTTTTGATTATCACGCCGTGTCAGGCGATTACCAATATCAAGCCTTGCATTCGGGGCATCCAATGCAGAGATTCTGGCACGGTGGAAAACTGACCATGATCGACCGTCTGATCTGCCCTCATCTGAATTCAGATTCACGCCTGCTGGAGATCGGCTGTGGTGCAGGCAATTTGCTTTTACGGGCTAGTGTGCGTGGAAGTTTTCCCGTGGCACTCGATCTTTCCTTGCAGGCATTGAGCTTTGTCCGCTCTCGTTTGACAGAAGCCGTTTCGAGCGAGGAAGCGCCCCGCGGCTTCGCATCCACCCAGGCTATTGGTGAGCAACTTCCATTGGCCGATGGAAGTTTTGATTGTGTGCTGCTCTCCGAAGTCATTGAACATCTCGAAGCCCCGCAGATATCCATTCAGGAAGCAGCGCGCGTTCTGCGCCCTGGCGGAAGGCTACTGGTGACCACTCCAAATTACCGCAGTCTGTGGCCGCTTATGGAATGGGCAGTGGATCATTTGAACATGGCCCCCAAAATGGGCGGGGAACAACACATCAGCCGTTTTCATCCTGCCAACTTGCGACTCCTGTTGACCGAGCTTGGCTTGGGCATTGAATATTTCGGCACGATATACAATCTTAGCCCATTTCTGTCTCTGGTTTTTCCTGAAAGCGCAAAACGTCAACTCGCGCGCGAACTACATAGCCGATCATTATTGGGAATGATATTGGTGGCAGTGGCTGTCAAACTTTAGGAATTCAATGAATCTAAAAAATATTCTTAAACTTCATAATCTCCTGCCAGTTACTCTTTTCATATTCTCAATGATGCTTGTAGTGGCACTATTTGCTTTCGGCTATTTGGGGGTCTTTTCCCGTTACGGGGCGGATGATTATTGCTTTACAAGCACGATATATCAATCAGACAATATCATTCAAGCGACCGTTACCTGGTATCTAGAAACATCCAACCGCTACACAACCATGTTGTTAATCGGCGCATCTGAATGGTTTGGTCGCTCTGCTATCTCATTTTTGCCAATGCTGGCGATACTGCTCTGGCTGGTCAGTCTTTCTTGGACATTCTCGCAGATCTCAAGGAAATTAAAGTTCACCCATCCGTTGTTATCAAGTTTTACACTGGCAGCTGTGATCATCTTTTTTTCAATCCTGGAAGCGCCTAATCGTTATCAAAGTTTATATTGGCGTTCAGGTATGGTGACATATTTTTTTCCGCTCATTGCTTTCAGCTATCTAACCGGATTAATTTTGACCGAAGCCTGGCGTAATAAGCCTCGTACTTCAGCCGGATGGATCGCCATCCTTGCATGGGTCTGGTTTGGATTCTTTTTTGCCGGCGGACTTTCTGAAACTACTCTGGCGATTCAAGGTGGCTCCTTGGGGCTTGCAATCATCGCAATTTGGTTATTGACATCTGGCGACCAGCGAAAGAAAATTCTGTCCATGTTGATCATTGCTCTCGTTGCTTCTGTCATAGCTCTTGTGGTGGTTTTCGTTGCGCCAGCCAATTCTCTGCGGATCAATCCCACGGAAGCTCGCCTGCCGCTAATAGACTTTTTCCGGCATTCCTTTATATTTGCATTGAATTTCATCCAGAAAACCATCAATTCCATGCCAACACCCACATTAATCATCCTGATTTCAGGCCTGGCAATTGGTTTTGGTTTGTGGACAGGCGACATGCCATTCTTAAATAAAAAAACATTTGTGACTGCTATGATCGCCACTCCGTTACTTACTTATATATTGATCTTCTTTTCAATGATGCCTGCCATGTATGGTCAGCAATCTTTTCCCGCAGCACGCTCCCTGATGGCGGCCTGCTCCATCCTGGTGACCGGCTTATTAGGATTCGGTTTGCTGGCCGGGTTAGCCTTGCGAATGTTTATCAACAGTTTATTTACAAATCAAAAGTCGACATTTTCTATAATGATATTGTCAGCCTTGTTTATATTTCTATGTTCAATTTATCCACTTTACGCAGCTCGTAAAATCCTTACTCAATTATTGCCCAGGTATGTTTCACATGTCGAGCAATGGGATGCCCGAGATACTCAGATCCGCCAGTCCGTTGCGCAAGGCGCTACCGACCTGGTCGTTATTCAGATCGACGATATGGATGGAGTACTTGAATATAAAGCACATAACTGGGTCGGCCGCTGCGCTGCAGATTACTACGGACTTGATACGCTCAGCGCTCCTTAACGGATCTTTTGATGCCATACCTACAGAAAAATTCCCGCCCAATTCCCATACTCATCACTGGCGCGCACCGCAGTGGTACAACCTGGGTGGGGAAAATGTTGGCAGCTGCTCCACAAACAGCCTACATCAGCGAACCGCTTAATGTTTTGCATCGCCGCGGAGTGTTCCGCGCAGATGTGAATCACTGGTACACCTATATCACCGAAGAAAATGAAACCAAATATCTCCCTGCTTTTCAGGAACTTTTAAAGTTTCAATATCATCCATTCGCAGAACTTATATCATTACGTTCACGAAAAGATATTCTTCGCATGGGGCGTGACCTTGCCATATTTGTAAATGGAAAATTTCGTGATCAACGGGCCTTGATCAAAGATCCATTCGCAGTTTTTTCGGCAGCGTGGTTTGCGAAAAAATTAAATTGTCAGATCGTGTTTACCATCCGTCATCCTGCGGGATTTGCCAGCAGTCTCAAACGCCTCAACTGGCCTTTTGATTTTCATCACCTACTCGAACAGCCCATGCTTATGCATGAGTATCTTGAAAAAGATCGCGTCGATATGGAAAAGATTCAAGCGGATGACATCGTTGGGCAATCTGCCCTGCTCTGGCGTATGGTCTACCGCCAGGTTCATACGGCCCTTGGCTTGTTCCCGCACTTCAAAATTGTCCGCCACGAAGACCTTTCGCTCGATCCCGTCACGGGGTATAAGTCACTGTATGATTCTCTTGGATTAAATTTCACTGACAACGTCCGTGAAACGATTCTCAACTCCAGTAGTTCCGAAAATCCATCAGAACTATCGAAGAAAAAAGTTCATTCGGTAAAATTGAATAGCCGCGCTAACATGGACAATTGGAAAAAACGACTCGCCGCAGATGAAATTACCCGCATCCGCAAAATGACGGAAGACGTATCCCATCTTTTTTACTCCGACATCGAATGGTAAACAATCTCTGATTCCTAATGCCTAACCTTCCACTCGTCTCCATCATCACGCCTTCCTTTAATCAGGCGCGCTATCTCGAATCTACGATCCAATCTGTGCTTGGACAGGATTATGCGCGCATTGAGTACATCATCATTGATGGCGGCTCTACCGATGGAAGCGTGGATGTGATCCAAAAGTACAAAGGTAGACTCGCCTGGTGGGTCAGCGAACAGGATCAAGGTCAGACCGACGCGATCAATAAAGGATTCAACCGCGCGACTGGAGATATCCTCGCATGGCTGAATTCAGATGATACCTATAACGCGGGCGCGATCAGCGCGGCAGTTAAATATTTAACAGAAAATCCCGGTGTTGCAATGGTATATGCCGATTGTGACTTCATCAATGAACAGGGTGATGTGATTGGAAAATTTAACTCCGCACAGACGGATATTCGCCGCCTGCGGGAAGGCTATGTTCATATCCCGCAACAGAGCATGTTCTTCCGTGCCAAATATTGGAGGGAAATTGGGCCGCTTGACCCATCCTTTTATTTCGCAATGGATTATGATCTTTGGACGCGCATCGCCGCCCGCGCAACAATCAAATATCTGGCAGGGCAAACCTGGGCAAATTTCCGTTTACATACATCCGGTAAAACCACCTCCGCCGATGACCGCTGTTGGCCTGAAATGCTGCGCGTCCATTATCGGGAGGGCGGCGGTTTTTTCTCTGTGATTGTGGCAAAATACTATCTAAGAAAAATAATTGGCCCGCTATGGAAATGGCGGATCAAACAAAACAAGGAGCGCAGACTTTAGTCCGCCCACTATTGTGGATTGAATTCCACATTCTATAAAATAAACTATGAAATATATTTTCACGTCCCCTTCTCTTGATGATCTTATTCACCTGCTCAAAGCATGGCGCTTTTGGGTGATAGGTGCGCTGATCGGCGCAGTGATTGGCGCGGCGATTTACTTTATTGTCCCTCCAGCATTTCGCGCCCGCGCTACTGTCAATGTTGATTTCAACCTCGAGCAAGCCTGGCCGCAGGATACGGATCGCCAGCAGTTTTATTATCTCGAACGCGAATCGCGCAAGCTGGAAGAGCTCGCGTGGTCAGACGATGTGATGAATCAATTATCCACTGAATTCGCCATCCCAGTGGAAGATCTGCGCGGCGGATTGTTGCAACTCAGTCAACCCGCCGAGGCTGGCTGGCATTTCTACGCGGACAACAGTGATGCAAAGACCGCATCCGCGATCGCTTCCGCGTGGGCAGACACTTTTTTTATCAAGGCGCAGGCAGATATAGATGCGAAGATAATTAATGAGTTTGTCAAAATCGAAGTTACGCAATCTGCAAATTTGCCTGTCGAACGCCGCGTCTCCTTAAGTAGTTATTTGCTGGCGGGGTCAATTGGTTTTCTCACGCTTGCAGTTTTTGTTGTGCTATTCATCAAGCCAAAAGATCAATGAAAAGCTCTACGCGTTCAATATTTCCCATGGACAATCTTCCCCGCATCCTGTGGGGCGCTGCGATGCTGACTGTGCCTGTGACAAGTTTTCGCTGGTTTCCATTTCTTGGTGACGGCACATTGGTTCGTCCGCTTGCATTGTATCCATTGGCGCTGCTTCTTCCACTTTTATTAATTCAATGGCGGCGCGGAAAAATAAAACTCAATTGGGCTGGCGCGTTGATCCCGCTGGGGGTGCTGATTCTGTTCATTGTTGCAGTGACCAGTTTCGGAGCGCTGATCGATCCGATTCCTTTGCGTGGACAGAACTATTCAGGCCGCGCCATTCGGGCACTCGCAACGCTTTTCATTGGATTGTCATTCTTCATCAGCGCAATGTGGATGAACAAAAATGAAGAAGACCTGCGCTTTACGATCCATTGGTTATTTGCGGGGCTGTGCCTTGATCTGGCATGGAGCGGATTGCAGGCTGTCACTTTTTACACGAGTCTGCTAAAAAAAGAAATGGTAACGCACTGGCAGCTTGCGTTTTCGATGCGGGAACTTGTGCGCACAAATCGCATCTCCGGACTTGCGTATGAACCGGCCTGGCTGGCAGGACAACTTGCGACAATCTTCATCCCGTTTTTATTTGCATCTCTCTTGACCAATTTTCACATCACTCGCCTGAAATGGCTGGAGCCCGCTCTACTGGTATTCTCCCTGCTGACAGTTTTAGCCACCTACTCACGCGGTGGATTGTTGATCACAGCGGCCGCTGCTGGACTAACTTTTTTGTTTCTTGGCCGCGAGGTGATGCGCGCGATTTGGAATTGGTTCTTCCATGGTTTTCGCGGGAGTCCGATTGATATTTTATTTCGTGTTGGCATGATTGGTGTGATCGTTGGAGTTTTCGCAGGATCATTTCTTTTTCTTGGGCAGAAGAATTTTTTTCGCCGTTTATGGGAGACCGATGCGAAAAGTTTAAATGAATATGTGATTGCCATCAACGCGGGCGCACGCAGCGCGTACTCCACTGGCGCATTGGCCGCCTTCGAAGAATATCCAATCACCGGCGTAGGTCTCGGCGCGAGCGGTTTTTATATTTATCAGAACCTGCCAGATTGGGCGTTAACTACCGTGCCGGAGATCGCCAAGCAATTAAATCCTCAAAATCGGTTATATCCCAACCCGAAAAATCTTTACGCTCGTTTGCTGGCTGAAACAGGACTGTTTGGTTTTTTTCTCTTCTTTGCATTTCAATTTTATATACTCGGTGATATGCTCAGCCTGCTGCGCCGCGAGGAGGCTTGGGCACGCTTTGCCGCAGTCGCCGGGACATTTGCATGGCTGGCAATCGCGTTATATAATCTCACACAAGATTCACTCACGACGCCAAACCTCTGGCTTGTTCCGGGCATACTGGCGGGGTTGGCCTTCACATCATCGTACAAGGAAATCAAATGATCGTTCTTTCTGTTGGTATGCCGCGCGCGGGTTCTGGCTGGCACTATAATCTTATTCATGATCTGATGAAAACCACAGGCTGCGCGGATGCTCATGATATTCGTGAACGCTACCGTTTGCAAAATATTCTGACTGAAGTGAATTGCAATATCGGCGTGCTTTCTGCCAGACGGCTTGGGATGGTGGCGCTGCCTGGATTGGTTAATACATTTGTCATCAAGGCACACGCCGGCCCGACAAAAACCTCGCGCCTTCTCTCGTCCTTGGGGCAGCTGCGCATCACATACATTTATCGTGATCCGCGCGACGCCATGCTCTCAGCGTATGATTTTGGTCAGCGTGCGCTTGTCAAAGGACGCCCAAACGCCTTTTCACATTTGGCAGACTTTGAGAAGAGCGTTGATTTTATGATGGAATATGTTCGTATTTGGGAAAAGTGGGTCAAAGAGAAGAACATACTAATAGCCCGTTATGAAGACTTGCTGACGAACTATGAAGACGAATCAGCCAAACTAGCAGGCTTCCTCAAATTAGACAGTAGCAGTCCCGAGGTTAGAGCTGTGATCGAGAACTATCGCCCCGACTCCGCTGAAGGTCAGCAGGGCCTGCATTACTATAAAGGACGCATCGGCCGCTTCCGCGAATCATATAATGAAGAGCAAAAAATGGTCTTAAAAGAGCGACTCGGCGCGTATTTGGCGCGGATGGACTACGAAGCATAAAGGTGTTATTTAGCTGTAACGTCAGACAAGTTGTGGCAATCCATGTTATTCGTTATTATTGAGACGTATGATGCGTAAATTCGAAACACCCTACATGGCAGACTGGTTTGCCATTTCATTGCGTTGGATCATGCTGGTGGGCTTGATCGTATCGCTTGGACTTGGGCAAAAATTGAGTATAGCCATATCGTGGCCGTTGGGATTGTTGATCGTATGGAATCTCGTGATGACCGCGTTGGCGAGTTTGAATGTGCGTATGAGCCAACATCGCCGCATCAGCATCCTGTTCGATCTTGGATTATCGGGAATATTTTTCTGGATACAGGGCGGACTACATGGTCCGGCTTTTTGGGCAGGCTTGTTACCCATATTAACCAGTTCAATTTATTTTGAATTATCAGGCGCGGTGATCGCGGCATTTTTATTTTCATTGCTTGTGATCTATACGGGGCTGCAAGTGGATGGAAATCTGTCGATTGCCGCCACAGTCGCGATTACGTTGGTTGCGTTGGGATTTATTTTTGGTTTTCTCGGCAAACGTATGATCATACGTATAAGGCAAAACAGATCAACGTTTTTAGATTCTGAAGAAAAATCCCGCGCGATCCAGACCGAACGTATGCGTGCCATTTATGAATTAACATCCGCGATTTCATCCACGTTGAACTACAAACGTGTGCTCGAATCTGCGTTAGATATGAGCGCCACCGCATTAAATCCTAATCCTGAGCGATTGACCAGTGATCCGCTTGTGAGTATGGTGATGTTGTTCAATGGCGGTAAATTGCATGTTGGATCTGCGCGGCGTTTAACCAGCGCGGATATGCGCGTGACCTTTGACGCGGCGGAAGGGGTGCTCAAAAAAGCACTAGATGAGGGCGAGCCGGTCATTCTCAAAGATGTTGGATATGATCCGGAGCTTGGACGTGTGATCGCGCTTAGAACGTGTACTAGCGGATATTGCTTTCCATTGCGCAGCGGTTTCAATGTGTACGGCGTTTTATTGTTTGCTCATCCAAACCCTGATTATTTCAATTCGGAACGCTGTAATCTTCTCGATATTATCGGAAGACAATCAGTGATTGCAATACAAAATGCGCGGTTGTACCAGGATCTCGTTGAAGAAAAAGAGCGTATGGTGGAGGTGCATGAAGAAGCGCGCAAGAAACTAGCACGCGACTTGCACGACGGCCCGACGCAATCGGTGGCCGCGATAGCCATGCGCCTCAACATTACGCGACGCATGATGACAAAAGATATAAAACTGGCCGGCGAGGAACTTACCAAACTCGAAGAACTTGCGCACCGCACAACAAAAGAAATCCGCCACATGCTGTTTACCTTGCGCCCGCTCATTCTTGAATCTCAGGGACTTACAGCCGCGGTACAAGCCATGGCTGATAAGATGAAGGAAACCTATAATCAAAAAATGGTGGTCAGTATAGAAGAACGGGTTACCATTCAACTGGAAATGGGTAAGCAGGGCGTGATCTTTTATATTATTGAAGAGGCAGTGAATAACGCCCGCAAACATGCGGTCGCCGAATCAATAGCCGTGGGACTGAGACAAATGGAAGCCGGAATTGCCTTGCTTGAAATTTTTGATAATGGCGTAGGCTTCGACATCAAAGCCATGTCACAAACATATGATAAACGCGCGAATAGCAGTCTTGGAATGGTCAACTTGCGCGAACGAGCCGAACTTGTGAATGGTCTGTTCCAAATAGATTCAATTCCAGGGCAGGGGACGAAAGTGCGGGTGTATATTCCACTTACAGAAGAAGCCGCTGACCGCCTTCATCATCCTCGTGGAAAATAAAAAAATGCCAATAGCCACTGAACTTTATTATTTCTCCCATGAAGCGGAAGACCTTGATAAAAAACGCCCGCCCGTGATCCTTATTCACGGCGCCGGCGGCAATCATTTATCGTGGCCTCCGCAGATCCGCCGCATGGTTGATGAAAGAATCTATGCAATTGACCTGCCAGGACATGGAAGATCTGAAGGTGTGGGCGGGCATTCCATAGACGAATATGCCGATAACGTAATCGACTTTATGAAGGAATTAAAGATCCGCGCGGCAGTGCTCGTGGGAATTTCCATGGGAAGCGCGATCTCACTCACGATTGCATTGAAATACCCAAGAAAAGTGCTTGGTCTGGGGCTGCTCGGTGCGGGCTCAAAACTGCGTGTGGCTCAGCCTATTTTGGAAACTGCGGGGAACCCAAACACTTTTGAATCTGCTGTGGAGATGATCAACGAGAATTGTTTCAGCGAAAATGCTGCATCGGGTTTGAAACAACTTTCAAAAGAACAAATGATGGAATTGCGTCCGCCCATTTTTCTTGGCGATTTTCTCGCGTGCAATAATTTTGATGTAACGAGTCAGTTGGCTTGCATAAAAACCCCTACCATTATTATATGCGGCAAAAAAGATAAAATGACGCCCCTCAAATTTTCAGAATTATTACAAAATGGAATAGCCAATTCTCAACTTCATGTTGTCGAAAACGCAGGTCACATGGTAATGACTGAACAGCCCGATATGGTCGCGGACCTGTTGAAGCAATTTATTGATGATCTTCCACCACATACGAGGAAGAAAAAAGAGCGCACGATTCGTGACGGGGAAACTGCTCCTGTGCAAAAAATAGAATCCCCCTGACACAAAGTTCATGATTCGAAGATTTTATTCAAAATTGGAATTGCATTCATCACCGCTTTTGCCCGATGGCTAATGCGGTTTTTTTCATACAAACCCAACTCTGCCATTGTTTTGTTTAATTCAGGAAATAAAAAGATGGGGTCATAACCAAAACCGTTATCCCCTCTTTCTTCGGGGATGATCTCGCCGTAGCAATTGCCTTCCACTATCTGTACAGCATTATCCGGTATTGCAATCGCAATTGAAGCATGGAAGTGAGCTGTCCACGGGACAGGTTTATCTTTAAGATTTTCAAGCATATAAGCGCGGCGATCTGAATCGACTGCGCCTGATTTGGGATGATAACGCGCGGAATATAATCCGGGCGCACCGTTGAGCGCATCCACTTCGAGACCGGAGTCGTCGGCGAGGGAAACTAGTCCGCTGGCATGGGCGAAGGCGACTGCTTTTTTTGCGGCGTTCTCAGCATATGTTGTGCCATCTTCTTCTACTTCGAGATTTAAATTAATGTCTGACGGCGTGAGGATCTCAAGGCCGGTATCTTTCAACAGGTCTTGCAGTTCTTTCACTTTGCCTTTGTTGTTGGTTGCGATAAGGATTTTTTTCATTTATTTTCTCGGAGTGATTTTAGTCTGTCTTCCAATTTCTCTTTTGCCCATTTTGCATGTTCGCTTACCATCGGTTCATCATCCTGTGTGGCTTGATCGAGAATGGGAATATCATTTTCATTTCCGTTATTTCCAATCGCAACGGCTAGGTTACGCAGATAGCCGCGTCGCTTGGCGCGTTTGAACGGACTTTTTTTGAAGCGCTGATTAAACTCAAAGGATGTCAGAATCAGGTCTGAGGTTTTAACAGGAAGCGGGATTTTCGGTTCAAAGGCAGAGTCTGCCGGGGGGGAGAATCGATTCCATGGGCAGACTTCCTGACAGATGTCGCATCCGAAAATCCAATCCTGCATAAGCGGACGAAGTTCTTCGGGAATAGAACTTTTGAGTTCAATGGTGAGATAGGAAATGCAGCGGCGCGCATCGAGGGTACGGTCGGGTAGAATGCATTGCGTGGGACAGGCTTCGATGCAGCGCGTGCATGTGCCGCAATGATCGGTGGTAAATGGTTCATCAGGCTCGAGTTCGATACCGAGCAAAATCTCTGCAAGAAAAAATGTGGAACCTGTTTTAGGGTTAATAAGGAGGGTATTTTTACCAATCCAACCCAAACCAGCCCGCTGAGCAAGATCACGTTCAAGAATGGGGCCTGTGTCTGTGTAGTAGCGATTTGGAATTGGATGCCCGGCTTGTTCTTCAATAAATTTTACGAGCGTTTGCAGGCGCGGGGGAATGGTGTCGTGATAGTCATCGCCGAGCGCATACGCTGCTACTTTCAGCCTGCTCTCTTTCAATGGGAAAAGAGAATTGTATGGGATGGCGAGTACAAGAATGGATTTACATTCGGGGAGTATTTGTTTGGGGTCGGCACGGCGTGCGCGGCTTCGTTCCTCGGCAAGGTAATTCATCGTACCGTGCAGATCGGCATTGAGCCATGCTTCGAAAACAGAATAATGCGGGGGCGGGCTGGAAGAAGTAACGCCAGCCAGGGTAAACCCCAGCTGGCGCGCTTTGTCTTTAATGGCTTGTTTCAGATCGTTCAAGTTATTGGACGACGATTTTTACACTTAATATATACTGCTTTTTACCAAAAGGGATGCCTTTTGAGTTTACCATTTGCCAATAAGCAGTATATTCGCCGGGTGTGGTCGGTGCTTTAAGGTTGACGGAGACATCAACTTCCTCACCCGGGGCTACGAGGGATGGAAGTGGAACAGGCTGACCATTCATTTTAAGATTAGGAGGATTGCTATAGGAAAAGATAAGTTGGTAACCATCGCCCCAGGTACAGATACCAGTATTTCTAATTTTCCATGTTTTAACAAATTCCTGGCTTGGTGTCATCGGTGTTCCATCCAGGATGGTGACATCCAACGTAGCCAGATTCCAATCATAATCATCACACAATGCGGCGGGCGTGCCGAGCGCTGCCAGGGTGGGATCATTGGTAAACGCCTCAGTCGCAGTAGCTGTTGGCAGTTCTGGTATTGGAGTCTGTGTTTCTGTAGGAGGCAGAAAAGTAGGCGTAAATGCGGCGGCAGTAAGTGTGAACTCTGCTACAACAGTATTTGCTGCAGAGGTGCGAATGGCAAACAAATCCGGGGTGGGCAGAACAGGTGTGGCAGGTGCACAGGCTGTAAAGATAAGCATGGTTGTTATGACAACGACTGGAAATTTGTTTTTCATTATAGAACCTCTTTTATCTATGTTGTTTTGTCCTGATTCTATTTAACAGTAATCTTAACCCACACAAGCGGACCGAAGAAGTTACCCGCATCATCCTTTAATTTCCAATAACCTATGTAATCCCCAACTTTGTTCGGTGCGGTCAATTTGAGAACAAAATTTTGTGTACGGTCTGGTTTAGTGTAATCTTCGGGTTTATTTTTAGATAAAACAATGTCGTATCCGTTAAAGCCTGGAGTGGAAAGAGCGGTCATAAAAGTAAAAGAGAATCCTTCATCCCATGTGCAAGTCCCTGTATTTCTAATATCCCATGATTTTCTAAATGCCTCTAAACGTGATAGGACTGTTCCATCTTTCACTCCATCCTCACTCTCATAGGCACCGTCATTGCAGCCATTTTTTGTAGTCACCGTCGAAATATTACCTATTGTTGCAAAAGGGGATGCCAGCGGAGTGAATCCAGGCAGTTGTGTATTGAAGGCTGATGGCGTGTTTATACCGCCGACAGGTGCAAATGTGGGAAGTACTCCAAGTGTAACTGTTGGGATGGGCGTATTGGTCGGCAGGGGAATTGCCAATGCTGTCTGGGTTTGTTGCATGGCTACCTGGGTGAACACAATACTGACAGCTTGTGTTTGGAGAGCACCTGTATCTTCTGTTGGCACGGGGGTAGCGCCAAGGGAGCAGGAACTCAAGACAATCGAGAGTATCATCGCGCCTATTATCCAAATTGATTTACGAAA
>CAIWRB010000087.1 GCA_903914955.1 uncultured Chloroflexota bacterium
AGGTTCGGTACGATCGCACAACTCTTGTGCGCTATTTGCTACTCTAAACTCAAGTTATTCAATAAACTAAGGGTATTTTGCCATATACAACAACACAGAATAAATGACCGCAGTCAACAAGCCAATAATGGAAAGCGCAATTCCGACGGTTGCGGTTCTTTTATTTTCAGATCTTCTACCCAACACTCCCAGCACAATTCCCACGACGCCGAGAATAGTGCCGAAGATCGGAATGAGAGCGCCGCATAAACTTATTATCCCCAGGGCGGCAGACGCGAGTGCATAAAGTTTATTGATGCGTTCTTCAGGGTCAAGAGAAGCGGGGTCAATCTGCATAAGGCTATTACTTTTTTCCAGACCTCCGAGAATTTGCCCACTGGGTGCTGCTTAAAATTCTCGGGGGCTTGATTATTATTCCTCGCCAGTCAACAACTTGATGCGTTCCCACGGCTTCAAGCTTTCATCTTCAGCCAGCAGATTCTTCAAGTCGTATAACTCATCACGTAATGCGGCAGCGCGTTCAAATTCGAGATTCTTCGCAGCCTCTTTCATGTGCTTTTCGACTTCGTCAACGATCTTACGCAGCTCACCGCGCGGCAACCCGTCAGCCGCTGTCTTATATTGTCCCTTAGCTTCGCCGATCGCCTTAGCGCTCATCATCTCTGTTAGCTCGTGAATTTCTTTGTGAATACTGATCGGCACAATGCCATTATCTTCGTTGTATTTCTGCTGCTTTATGCGGCGGCGATTCGTTTCATCCAACGCTCGCTTCATCGAATCGGTTACACGGTCGGCGTACATGATGACGCGTCCATTCACGTTACGTGCGGCGCGTCCGATGGTCTGAATCAAAGCCGTATCCGAGCGCAAAAAGCCTTCCTTATCCGCATCTAAAATAGCAACCAGAGAAACTTCAGGAAGATCCAATCCTTCGCGCAGAAGATTGATACCCACCAGCACATCAAAAACTCCCAGACGCAGATCACGCAGAATGGCAATGCGCTCCAGCGTTTCCACTTCCGAATGCAGATACTGCACTTTGACTCCCAACTCTTTGAGATATTTTGTCAAATCTTCTGACATGCGCTTCGTGAGAGTTGTGACCAGGGTGCGTTCGTGTCTCTCCACCCGTTTGCTGATCTCTCCGACCAGATCATCTACCTGGCCTTTGGTGGGACGCACATCCACTTCGGGGTCCACCAACCCAGTCGGACGGATGATCTGCTCAACGACCTGATCAGCGTGTTCCATTTCATAATGCGCCGGTGTGGCAGATGTGTAGATCGTTGAACCCATTATTTGCTCAAACTCTTCAAACTTAAGCGGACGATTGTCCATGGCAGATGGCAAGCGGAAGCCGTATTCAACCAGCGTTTCCTTGCGTGCGCGATCACCATTATACATGCCGCGGATCTGTGGCACTGTCATGTGACTCTCGTCTAGAATCAGTAGGTAATCGCTCGGCAGAAAATCGATCATCGTCCAAGGATGTGAGCCTGGTGCGCGCCCGTCAATATGACGTGAATAATTTTCAATGCCAGAACAATATCCAACTTCCTTCAACATCTCCAGATCATAGCGCGTGCGCTGTTCAATTCGCTGGGCTTCAAGGAATTTGTCATTATCTTTATAAAATTTCAACCGTTCTTCAAGTTCAGCTTCGATATAACCGATCGATTCTTTCAATCGGTCGGCATCCGTTAGAAATTGTTTCGCAGGGAAAATGGATACTTCCTGCGGTTCGTCAAATATTTCCCCGCTGACACGATGGAATTGCATGATGCGCTCGACTTCATCACCGAAGAACGTAATGCGATATCCACGTTTATCTTCATAGGCAGGGATGATCTCCAGCGTATCACCGCGCACACGGAACGTACCCGATTTCAACTCCATGTCATTGCGTTGATATTGACTTTCGATCAGTTGCCGCAGTAAGGCATTGCGGCGATAGATCTCACCCACTTTAAGAGTCACCGTCCCTTTGCCAAATTCTTCAGGTGAACCCAATCCGTAGATACACGAGACCGACGCCACGATAATGACGTCACGCCGCGAAATAAGCGAAGTCGTCGCCACAAGCCGCATACGTTCGATCTCTTCGTTGACTTGAGTCTCTTTCTCGATAAACAGATCATGCCGCGGCACATAGGCTTCGGGTTGATAATAATCATAATATGAAACAAAATAAGAAACCGCATTCTCAGGAAAAAATTCTTTGAATTCCGCATACAACTGCGCCGCAAGAGTCTTGTTGTGCGCCATGATCAGCGCAGGCTTTTGCAACTCCTGAATAACAGACGCGATCGTAAAGGTCTTGCCTGTGCCGGTGGCGCCTAGTAATACCTGATTCTTTTTGCCATCACGAACTCCTTGAGCAAGATCACGGATGGCTTCGGGTTGGTCACCCATTGGGATGAAGGGAGCGTTTAGTTTGAAGTCCATAGTTTAGGGAATTGGGTAATTAGGGATTACGGGAACGCGTGTTCTATTTTACTATAAAGGAGAAAAAATAGCAGCAAGGCCAAGAGAAAGTGGGCGAATTTGTAAAACGACCATCAGGTTTGGGATACCCTGACAGCCGCTTTCCATAAAAGGGAAATGTGGGGGATATTAATTTACTCGTCAATATAGAATGTGCCGGTCTGCACCAATTTCGAATCTGCATAAAGATCAACCACATATTCACCAGAAGCAAGGACAAACACATTGGTGTAATCATACCCAAAGGTGCGATACCATTTGGAGCCTGTGCTTATATCTGCATTTGAGACGATGCGCAAGGATTGGTCTTCCACGCCATTCACATAAACCTTCCAGACAACCTGCTGCGGAGGCGGGCCGCTGTAATTGAACTCCACCGAAACGGACTCGGTCTGGAACGGGAACCTGCCATTCGGAGAAACTTCAAAATTCGTGACCGATCCCTGTTCGTCGGTACCAGTGATCTGACCGAAGGCAAAGGGCTGAACTTGCATCACTTCCTGTGTGGTGGGTAATTGCCCGGTATATTCGAGTGCAACCGTGATCTCTTTGAGACGTAACATTTGCTGATACGCGAATTCGCGTATGGCAAGGTGCTCGCCGCCGATCATATCTGCTGACGGGGCTATAGTCCATGATTTTGGATTATTGTCCAGTTGATCGATCAAGTTTTGCAAGTCTACAGCGCCGGCGTCCATAAAAAACCACAGAGATGCCGAAGGTTGAGCATTGGTACTGTGTGCTTCGTTCACTTGCCGCTCTGCTTCCTGAATAAGTAGATCATATTGTTGTTGCGAGTTGGGTCGGTCTCCCATTGCAAGATAGGTGATGGCTTCATTCATGCGCACGCCCAGCACGCGTGGATCAACGGTCATTACCCTTTCATCGGCTTCGATGCCCGCGTGGAATTGTCCATTTATGTAATATGCCCAACCCAGATTCCAGTTTGTGCTGGTGTCGTCAAGGCCCGCTTCACGCGCCAACTCAAAATTCTTAATTGCGGTCGGAATATCATTTTTATCGTAATAAGCGAAACCGCGTCCGTAGTAGGCTTTTCCATAATTCGATTTTTCCGCGATCGCAAAATTGAATTTGGCAATCGCTTCATCGTATTTCAGTTGATGAGAAAGTCCCATGCCTTCGGAATACGCGTCGATTGCCGCAATGTTGACCTCCGGGCGAATCAGCAATTCGAGCATCGACCAACTCAGCCACACCATGCACAGACCAACAATTCCCGACCCAAGGATGACGAACAGCCAGCGCACGCCTCCTTTTAGTGTAGTAGAAAGGCCAAACAACGATAGCGCGACGGTAAGTAAAGTGATTTGCACAACGAGACTGTCTGCGGTTTCGTCTGTGGCCTGACCGAGTTCTGATTCTGCAAAATAGATTTCGTTGAGGCGGGTTGATTCTACAAGATAGGTATCCGATTCATATTTGTTCGTATCAGGCCACCCGACGGCTGGATCGAAATAGGCGGGGCCAAGCAATTCGCTTAGGGCTGCGATCCGTTCCTGTAATTTTTTATAGCGTTCCACAGCCGCCGTATCACCAGATTGGTCTGCGGCTGTTATCTGCAAGCCGATCTCACGCCAGGTTTCAAACGCGCCCTGCCATTGATAGCTAAATTGGATCGTGCCATTCAATTCTCTTTTTGTGGAAGCGACGGCATTTTCCTGCGCGCGGCGGCGGGCTTGATCAGAAATATTTGAAGCATAGTTTTGAAAATACAAAGTGATGGCCACCCAGATCGCCACGGACGCGATCATCATAGTGATTATTTTATCGAAGCGGTCATCGTTTATTTTTTGCTGTTCAGTGTTCATATTAAATATCTCCCGATCAGCATGCCCATAACACCGGCAAGCCCGAGCAATATTCCGATGGCTATCCAGAAGTATTTAATACGTTTTTCGTTTACCTGTGCGAGTTGAAGGAACCAGAATGAAACTGCCAGTACGATCATATCGGCTGTGAGGAAGGACGAGCGCCTGTGCATTTGATCTGATTTTGCGAAATAAGGATCTGAATTTAGATCTTCATTTTGAGAATCCTCTGCCAATGCCTCATCCAGTTCGCGCTGCAGATCATAGCTTCCATCAGCTGTAATATATCGAGACTCGAAAAATGTTGATTTGATTCCACTTGCCACGCCCCAAACTTCCCGTTGGATCACACCGTTCGCCAAGGATGTTTTTTCATCGACATTCGGATCATACAGGAGATTCCCAAGTTCTAGATAGCGCGAGTAACTTGTGAAGGCACGATAATGCTGATACGCAATGATCTCGTTTATGATCTCTGCTTTTTGGGAGCGGATGGCTGAGTTCAAACCGTCAAAATCTGCGTTTGCGGCACTCGACGACGCGCTGGTTGCCATACATGCAACAATGGCTCCCAGCACGGTTACAAACGCCACCAGCACCGCCGTATTGGATTTGAAGCGATTGTTCTCCATTTGATTCTCCTCTGGCTTGTTAATTGTTTAAAATAAATGTACTAAAAATAGATCAATTTTTCTTGAACGCAAGCTTCGGAACCTCTGATTACTTGGCACATCTTTTGTTGACTACTTGCCTCATCCATCCGTATGCTAGGGGTAAAACGAAATGAAAGAGGAGTATCACGCTATTTTACTCTGATAATTTCACCCGAACGGCATGATAAAAAATTTCTTTCCTGGTGCTGATCTTGTAATATAAACGAATCTTGTGCTGGCTACTTGACTTATCTGCCAGTTATTTTTGGATTTCAGGCAGGAATTTCGTCTGACAATAGTTCTATTCCGCCCAAACTGGGCTCGGTTAATTTTATTAATTCGCACTGGGATCTTTTGGATGATTATTTTTAGGAAAACACACCGATCACAAGCAGCAGCATATAATTCACCCTTGTTCGTTTCTTATTCGGACAGTGAGTTTTGTCAATTGTTTGATGCACTCTTGTAGCCAGTGAAGGTTTTTGCCCATCATGCTGCTTCTAGGAAATATCATGATAGTTTCCTTTTACCGCTCAAATCAAGGTGGAAGAAACAAGTAGGAAGCACAGGTCACTGTCACACCTCATGTCCTACGTCACACCTGTGCTTTCATGCTTCACACCGCCGGAGTTGATATCGAGACCAGAGCCAAGATGCTTGGTCATTCGGTAAAGACCGCATCCAAATATGGCGCTGGGAAACAATGAGATCGAGAAAGCTGCTACTCTGTTGGATCATGCGGAGGCTGTGTGATCCAATAGATGATCCCTTATCAGTCGAGGACACGGATCAGGAGAATGATGGGTCACAATTTATATATGGTTTAGATTTTAATAGCAGTATTGATGAATGCGAAACGAGGATGCGCTCTGACAGCCGTTCTCGTTTCGCGCTATCGTAAAGCATGAATGTTCTATTGCCAAAAAGGAGGCGAGGGATATACTTGGGAAAGCAGATGAATAATTGCAGAGTTCCCCCTGGATACGTGTCATAAACTGACCAACTAAAAGGAGAAAGCGATGAAAAATGGTATTTGCCCCATGTGTCAATCAAGCGAAGTGTATATGACGGATGACAATAATAATTTGGGCGGCGAGGAAGGAATGCTGATGTTTTATGGGTATGTAGATCGAGAGATGGGTGCCTATGCTTCTGATCTTTACGTCTGCCTGACTTGTGGCTACATGGCTCTCTTCGCCACTCCCACAGAGCTCAAGGGGAAACATAAGGAACTCACGTTTTTGAAAGAAGCAAGCGACTGGAAAAAAGTGGTGTGATCCGTAAGACCAAATAAATATTTCGAACATATAGAAAATATTCGAAAAACTCTCTGCAATGCAGAATTGAATAATTTATATGGAATCGATAAACCTGAAATAAGATCAGGATTGCGCCGTCCATCAGCGCATTGCCAACCGACGAAAAGACTTTGCCCATAAATTGAGCAGGGAACTTGTGAACACGTACGGCGCATTGATATTCGAGGACCTCACCATTAAGAACATGCTCCAAAATCATAGTCTTGCTAAAAGCATTTCGGATGCTTCGTGGCGTCAGTTGATCATGTATTGCACGTACAAGGCAG
>CAIWRB010000088.1 GCA_903914955.1 uncultured Chloroflexota bacterium
ATCCCGTCAAACTGGACGGGATCTTCGGTGACGCGCCGTGGACAAACAAGGAGCGCCTGCCCGATCACACGCTCAAAAATCTGCTGGAGCATTTTGCAAAGCAATCGCTTTCGCTTGCCAACGTGCCCGAAGATGAATTAGGCAACGGCTACGAGTTTCTGATCAAGAAATTCGCCGATGACAGTGGACATACCGCGCAGGAGTTTTACACCAACCGCACCGTGGTGCATTTGATGGTGCAAATGCTCGAGCCCAAGCCAGGTGAAAAAATTTACGACCCGACCTGTGGCACGGGCGGCATGTTGATCTCAGCATTGGACGAAGTGAAGCGCAAAGGCGGTGAATACCGCACGTTGAAACTCTTCGGGCAGGAACGCAACCATATGACCGCGTCCATCGCGCGCATGAATCTTGCTCTGCACGGCGTGGACGATTTTGCCATTGCCCGCGGAGACACGCTCGAACGTCCCGCCTTTACGAATCCAAAAGGTGGTCTCGCGACCTATGACATGGTGCTGGCGAACCCGCCGTATTCCATCAAGCAATGGAACCGCGAAGCATGGACAAGTGACTCGTGGGGACGTAACTTCCTCGGCACGCCGCCGCAGGGACGCGCGGACTATGCTTTCTTTCAGCACATCCTCAAAAGCATGGACAATAAAACAGGTCGCTGTGCCATCCTCTTCCCGCATGGAGTCTTGTTCCGCAAGGAAGAAGCGGACATGCGCCAGAAACTGGTGGACGCTGACCTGGTGGATTGCGTGCTTGGGTTGGGAGCCAACCTGTTCTACAACTCGCCGATGGAAGCCTGCGTGGTCATCTGCCGCAATAACAAACCCGCCAAACGGCGCGGACAGGTGATCTTCATTGACGCCGTGAACGAAGTGACCCGCGAGCGCAGCATGAGTTATCTCAAGCCTGAACATCAGGAACGGGTTGCAAACGCGTATCACGCTTTCAAAGACGTGGAAGGTTTTGCGAAGGTGGCTTCACTGGCAGAGATTCGCGCCAACGATGGCAATTTGAGCATTCCGCTGTATGTGCGCGGAAAGGTTGTGAGTGATGAAAAAGGCGAATATGCTGCTGATGGATTGAAAGTGGCAATTCAAGCATGGGACGAGAGTTCGATAGAGTTACAAACAAAGATAGGTGATTTGTTGAAAACGTTGAAAGTTGGTAAAGGTAAACAGATTATATAATCAAGACCGAGGCTTTTTATGACTCAACTTGAAGAGATTGAAAAGGTATTAGCCGATTATGAAAAACAATACGGCATGTCGTCGGCAGAGTTTTTGAAAAAATATGAATCGGGACAAACCGACGACAGCGTGGACTCTGTTGAATGGGCATCTCTGACAAAAATGGCTGAACACTTTCGTCAATCTCAAATCCAAGCAGACCTCGCCGCAACCGAAGAGGATTTGAGTAAATTTGAAAAACGCTACAATATGTCCACAGCGGAGTTTTACGGTAAATATCAAATGGGTCAAACCGATGACCGCATGGATTACGTGGAATGGGCATCGCTGGTAAAAATGGCTGAAAATTTACGAAAGCGGTTGAATCTTTAAGGTACAATCTTTTTATAGAAACAGGAGATACCCATGAAACTTAAAGTTGTTGTGCATCCCGCCGAAGAAGGCGGATTTTGGGCGGAAGTTCCAGCCA
>CAIWRB010000089.1 GCA_903914955.1 uncultured Chloroflexota bacterium
AGCACGGCCGTCTGGCGCAATTGTTGGGGACCAATGTTCCGGCTCCATTACCGATGGATTACTATATAGACCCATTGAACCCGGATAATGGCACTAATTACGCGCGGGCGTACGAAGCCGCCGCCACCGAGACCCCCGTTGCCGGTTCCACCGAAGTCTGGCAGATCGCCAACCTGACCATGGATACGCACCCGATCCACTTCCACCTTGTTAATGCGCAGATCTTGGCGCGCCAATCCTTCATGGATGCCAATGGCAACATGCTCTACACCAACGGCGTCCCCACCTACACCGCACCCGCCGTCGGACCGGATGCGACTGAATTGGGTTGGAAGGAAACCATCAAGATGAATCCGGGCGAGGTGACTACGGTCATCATGAAGTTCAAACTGCCCAAGGTCCCCTTTGTAGTTCCAGCCAGCCCGCGCACCGGCGGCAACGAGTACGTCTGGCATTGTCACATTCTCGACCACGAAGAACATGATATGATGCGCCCTCTGATAGTAAAGTAGAAAAAGATAATTTCATCCCGACACAGCCAGAATTCACAGTTCTGGCTGTGTTTTTTGTGCGCCATCTGTGCCGTATAAAATAAGCTTGCAGCAATTCTGACAAAACTTGCACCGACTCAAATATGTTTGATTCACAATCCACTGAAATCTATGCTAAAATTTTGAGCCTTTGAAAAAGGCTTGGAGAAAAACGAATGCAAGCTGAAAGTCCAGTACTCAATACTACTCAAAATATTTCCCTGAACGAATCGATAGCCGCCCGGCGCACCTTCGCCATAATTTCGCACCCGGATGCGGGCAAAACCACACTGACCGAAAAACTGCTCCTATATGGAAACGCCATTGAACTGGCTGGGAATGTCCGTGCCCGAAAGAATCAACGCGCCACCACTTCCGACTGGATGGCGATGGAACGTGAGCGTGGCATTTCAATTACCTCAACCATTCTGCAATTCCCCTATCAAGATCACGTTATCAATCTGCTGGATACCCCCGGGCATCAGGATTTTTCCGAGGATACATATCGCACGCTATCTGCTGTGGACAGCGCTGTAATGGTGATCGACGCGGCCAAAGGTATTGAACCGCAGACGCTTAAATTATTTGATGTTTGCCGCAAGCGCGGAATTCCCATCTTTACATTCATCAACAAAATGGATCGGCCTGCGCGTGACCCGCTTGAGTTGCTTGACGAGATCAAAAAAGTTTTAGGGATGGAGCCGATCCCGATGAATTGGCCGATCGGAGATGGACCGGATTTTAGCGGAGTTTACGATCGTGCCTCGCAGGATGTCCATTTGTTTGAACGTACCGAGCGTAATGAACGCATGGCTCCTGAAGTGATTGTGCCCCTTGAGTATCTCGAACAAAATAAAATTTTATCCAAAACCCGTCTTGAACATCTCATGGAGAGTATTCATCTTTTGGATGAAGTGGGAATTCTCTTCGATCAGGAGAGTGTGCTAAACGAAATACAAACGCCCGTCTTTTTCGGCAGTGCGGTCACTAATTTTGGCGTACGTTTGTTCCTGGACGCTTTCGTAAAGATCGCTCCTCAGCCTCAACCATACCAGAGTGATGCCGGGATGATCCTGCCAGACGCGCAGAATTTCTCTGGTTTTGTTTTTAAGATCCAGGCCAACATGAATCCCAAACACCGTGACAGTGTTGCCTTTTTACGGATCTGTTCCGGACGTTTTGAACGCGGGATGGATCTTGTCCACGCTCAATCCGGTAAAACGATACGCCTACTTCGGCCGTATAAACTTTTTGCCAGCGAGCGCGAGATCATTGATGAAGCTTTCCCCGGCGATGTGCTGGGACTTCCCAACAACGGAGATTTTGCGATCGGAGATACGCTGTGTTCCGGCGCTCCGTTTCACTTTGCATCGATTCCGCGTTTTCAACCCGAGCATTTTGCCTTGCTGCGTAATACTGATCTGAACAAACAAAAACAATTTGCAAAGGGTTTGAGTCAACTGGAAAGCGAGGGTGCGGTTCAAGTTCTATATAATCTGAATGCCTTCAAGCGCGAGCCGATCCTGGCAGTGGTTGGACAATTGCAGTTTGACGTGGTTCAAGCCAGATTGAAAGCAGAGTATAACGTCCCGACCGATCTGGAAAGATTGCCTCATATTTTGATGCGCTGGATCAAAGGCGCGGATGATGTCATTGAAAAACTTCCCAATCGCGGCGAAGTGATGATTGCGCGTGATGCGCGTGATGAGTGGGTCGCGCTTTTTAGCTCCACATTTTTCTTGAAACATTACACTGAGAAAAATCCAGAATTACGCTTTGTGGAGATCAACTCGGCATAAAGGATCCGTCACCTGCCTTTGATAAATTATGATGCGCCGCTGTCCATCTGAATTATGCAGTGATCCAGAAACCGATCATTTTGGATGTAAGATTTTTCGTTCTGTGTTATTCTTTATAAAAAGGAGAAAATAAATATGGTAACGGTTCGTACGGATGTGTTTAAACTGGGTGACAAGTTCGCGACGATGCTTGGTGATGAAGTGAAAGTCGGTCAGGCTGCGCCTGATTTTAGTTGTGTGGTTACGGGCTGGGCGGGCGTCAATCCTTTGTTGGAATCAAAAGGCAAGGTCGTCATTTTATCGGCAGTGCCTTCGCTGGACACTGATGTGTGTGACCGCGAGACACGCCGCTTTAATGTGGAGGCTTCCAGCTTGAGCGAGGATATTATCATCTACACTATCAGCACTGATTTTCCGATGGCGCAAAAACGCTGGTGCGGCGCAGCTGGCGTGGACAAAGTGAAAGTTGTATCGGATGTAATTGAAACTGATTTTGGGCTGAAGTATGGCGTGCTCATTAAGGACCGCCGTTACCTGCGTCGTTCGGTCTTTATCGTCGGGCGCGATGGAAATTTGGTGTATGTCAATTATCTGCCGACGCTTGGTGAAGAGCCAAATTATGATGAAGTCATCGCCGCTGCCAAAGCCGCGTTGACGTAAGCGAAGTAGAAAAAATAAAACAGGCAGGTCGATTATTTGTCGACCTGCCTGTTTTGTCTTAAGAATATGATTTTATTTGTGCCATGGCAACTTTTCCAGATCTACATTGCCGCCGCTCAAAATGACTCCAATCTTGAGTCCGCTGAGATCGATTTTCTTTTCCCACAACACGCCAATTGCCACAGCCGACGATGGTTCAATAATAATTTTCGCGCGCTCCCAGATAAATTTCATCGAAGCGATAATTCCCATTTCGCTAACCGTGATAATTTGTTCAACACGATCTTGAATGATCGGAAATGTGAGTGTGCCAAGTGATGTCAGCAAACCATCCGCAATTGTTTTTGGATTATTTGATGGAATGATGCTGCCAGCTATTACCGAACGAAAAGCATCATCCGCCATTTCAGGTTCACCCGCGATCACACGAATTTCTTTTTTGAGTTCCGTCGCCGCGATGGCCGTGCCGCTCAACAATCCACCGCCACCGACAGGCGCGATGATCACATCCAGATCCGGAACGTCTTCCAGCAATTCCAAAGCCGCTGTCCCTTGACCAGTTATTACATGTTCATCATTGTATGGATGAACAACATTCGCACCTGTATCAAGGCTGATCCGTTCCAACGCGTTTTCCCTGGCTGCGAGTGTCGGCTCACAAAATGTGATCAAACCGCCATATCCAGCCACGGCATTTTTCTTTACCGACGGAGCATTGTTCGGCATCACGATATAAGCAGGAATTCCGCGCATTCTGGCCGCGAGCGCCAGGGCCGCCGCGTGATTGCCCGATGAATGCGTGCAGACTCCGCGCGCGGCTTCCTCGGCGGTTAAGGAATAAACCGCATTGCACGCTCCGCGAAATTTAAATGCGCCCACTTTTTGTAGGTTCTCACATTTTAGAAATACCTGTGCGCTCACCTGCTGATTCAAACTTTCATTGGTCATCACGGGTGTGCGGTGCGCGTAAGGCTTGATCCTTTGCGCAGCCGCGCGGATGTCAATTAGTGTGGGTGTCATAAATTCCCTTTATTTTGAGTGAGGCTTTGCGGGTCTTTCATTTG
>CAIWRB010000090.1 GCA_903914955.1 uncultured Chloroflexota bacterium
AATGTAGCTACGTACCCAGCCGGTTGCGCCGGGAATACATTTAGCACTGGTGCTGGCACTGGTGCTGGTAATAATAGTGCTGGTAGGGGTTGGAGGGACATATAGTTTTGAGCTTGTGATTAGGGTATCGCTCAATAAACAATTTGCGCTTCGCAAGTCATCCTTGCTGACTCGATGACGAATAGCAATGCTGTCGAGAGTATCCCCAACCTGAACGGTGATCTGGTTAATCCATCCAAATGGAGGCTGACACGAAGTGGGGGGCGTGGCTGTATTTGTAAATGTTGCTGTAATGCTGGGAATGGGAGATTCAGGCGCGTTCGTTGGCACCAAAGTGGGTGTCAATGTCGATGTCGCAGTGAGAGGTGCTGGCGATGGGAGCAGGTTCGTGGTTGCAGTGGGTGCTGCTTCTGGTACGAATTCCACCAATGAAATTGATAATGCTCCAATAATTAACCCGACAGAGATCAGTGCGACCACTATCGCATTCCTAAAGCCGAGCACGCCTTTCATTAATTGTCTACCTGGTTCTTTTGTTGTTTTTCAAGCGTCGCTGCTCCTGAAATTGGCAATAACACACTGAATGCTGAACCGACCCCTTGTTCGCTTTCCACCCAAATCCGCCCGTGTTGTGCTTCGGTTAATTTCTTCGCAATGGAAAGCCCTACTCCAGTATCGCCGACACCTTGAATGAGAACATTTTCTGCGCGATAAAGACGGGTGAAAACACGTGCCAAATCGTCAGCCGCGATTCCACCACCGCTATCCGCTACTTGAATGAGGATGAAATCCATTCCATCCTCGGTTTGAGTTTCTACCTTTAGTTTGATCGTGCCTTCGAAGGGAGTTGCCGCCCCTGCGTTTTGGAGTAGGTGTATGAGTATTTGTTGAAGTGCATCACGGTCCGCCTGAATAGGTTCAAGCGTTTTTGGTAATTCCAGATGGATGGAAATATTCTTCTCGCGCACCTGTGTGCTGGTATAGGACATGGCATTATCGATGATCGAATTGAGATCAACAGATTCGGTCTTGAGGTAATTCAATTCGGTTTCCAGGGTCGTGATCTGGATCAGATCGTCTGTCAAACTACGGATGCGTTCTGTAGAGTTTTTTACCCGCTCCACAAATTTACGCTGCAGTGCGCCAAGGATTCCCACAGATTCTCCCAGTAGCAGGTCGGTGTATCCAACGATGGAAGATAATGGCTGACGCAATTCCTGTGAAATGGAAGCAATCACCTCGGATTGCTCGGTGTTTTTGACAACCTCAGCATTCCCGTTTTCGATTTCGGACGTTTTTACATTGGCTTCTATAAGTTTGTTTTGCAAGTGGGCGAGATCTTGCAATGCCTTTTTTAGTTCGTCATCGACTGCGGTGGGTGATGCTGACGAAGATGATGATGCTTGCAAAGTATTATTGCTGCGCAATTCGGCATTCTCAATTTGTAATTGCTCAACAATGCGAAGCGATTCTTCCTGTGCAACACGCAGGGATTCAATTTGGGATTCGATTTCCATCGTTCCGCTATTTTGTTTTTCTTCGCGGGTTGCTTCCAATTGTGAAGTAAGTTCATGTATGCGTTTTTCAAATTCAATGATTTGCGTACGTGCGTGATCGTTTTGTGTTTCAAGTTTATTGGTCTTCTGGCTGCGTTTGATGATCGGCACAAGTGAAGTGGCGATATTCGATAGGTAGGCCTGGTCTTCGGCAGTCCACGTACGATCGGAATATGGGGAAAGCAAAAGCAGACCGCCTAGCGCTTCCTTTTCTGGAGTGAGGATTGGAACGCTTAATAAATGACCCGGGTTTGCCAACCCAAGTACATCACCCAAACCCTTGATGTCTGCGGACGTGCTGCTGGAAGGCATCCGTAAGGGACGTCCACGCTGTAACGAATTCGCCAGCATGGGTATCGAACTTTTTTTAAGAGACCCGCCTTCCAAAGTATCTTCGCGGATCAGATCATATCCGCCGGCAATCACAATTTGATTGTTATTATCTGTCAGGTAAACCATAAAACACAGGTCGGAGAGCATGGTTTGCGCGATGGCGCGGGTAATGGCCTGGCTCACCTTTGTTGGGTTTGACTCTGCTGCAAGGGCAAGCATGGCATGAAATGTTTTCGGATCAGTGCTGTACCGTCTACGGTCTTGCGGCGCTATCTCTTGTGTAGGCAAGATCGGAGTTTGCGGCGGCGTATCCACTGTCAATGCAATTGAAAAACGTTGCGGTAATGTAAGTAAGATCGGGAATGCCGCCATGTATGCAAGGCGCACGATACCGGAATAATTTCCTTCCATTACAAAGAGCAAATGTCCCACATGGCCAAGGAAACCAATTGTCAGCAGGATGATCCCATTCCACATTCCATCCGGTCTGCGGATGAACAAAATAGCGATGCCAATCAGTGCTGCAGCCAGCGAACCGATCTGCCAGTACCAATCATCGGCAGTCAGGTTGTAACTGGTTAACGAAAGCTGCGGCTGCCATGTAAGTAGGCTTAATCCCAGTGCAGTAATTACAAGCAAGCTGAGTAAACTTGCTGCCGCATCGGCCGCGCGGCTTGGTTCTGGGAATGCATACAGCCAGGTGATCCAGATAATTCCAAATAAAATAAAAGCGCGGTCCATGGGAGGCAGGATCGATTTTGGATCAACGATGTGCTGCCAGCCAAGTCCGCTGATGATGAACATGACGACTTGCGCAAGAAGCAGAATGCCAAGACCCATGAAAGCACGCTGCGCTTGCGGAAATTCACTTGCGCGCCAATTGTTGAATGCGGATTGAAGGGCGCTTGCAACAGCGAAGACTAGAACAACATAATAGATCAGGTCGCCGGGCGGAACGGTTAATTGTGTAAGAATTAAGCTTGTAAATGCGCTCATATATGAGTGATTATAATGCCAGTTCAAAAATATTGAGTAGGCAACGTATAATTACCCTTAAGATGCTGAACAGAAAACGACTACCACTTTTGGCTGGCGCAACATTAATTGCGGCTATTTTTTCCCCTGTCATTTTGACAGGCTATGTTTCCGCTAAAAATGGTGAAGTTGAACTCGCCGCGCATAATTACACAGCTGCCTCAGATTCGTTTGAACAAGCCGCAAGCTTTCTGCCGTGGCGTGACGATTTATGGGAAAAGGCGGGCATCGCCGCAAGCGAATATGGGAATCCGTCAGACGCCATCACTTTTCTAAACCGGTCGCGCAATCTTTCTGAACAAGGCTGGCTGGCAAAAGGTTCATCATATTTCAATATAGGCGATATTTCATCCGCGCTTAAAACATATCAGCAGGGATTGCAAGTTTATGATTCAGCCGCTTTATACGCGGGGCTTGCTTTTATTTATCGCCAGCAAAAAGATTGGTTTGCCGAAAGTGACGTGCTTAAGAATCAATCACGATTAAATTCAGCGGATGCCTATGCCCAATACAGACTCGGCCTCTTGCAGACTTTGCTGGAGCCTGACAAAGCCCTCCCTGAATTGATGCGCGCTTCTGCTCTTAATCCTGAAGCTGATCCCGCGGTGCAGACGTTGCGTACTGCCTTGAATGTATCCGCCACCCAAGCCGCGAACCCATCACAACAAATGGTGACCATTGGCCGCGCTCTGGGATTGGTTCAGGAATGGAATTTGGCGATTGCTGCATTTGAGCAAGCCATCAAACTTAATGCTCAAAATGCCGAGGCATGGGCCTGGCTTGGCGAAGCAAAACAACAGCTTGGTCAAGATGGAATCGCGGATCTTGATCAGGCAGTAGCGCTCGATAATAAATCCGTTATTATTATCCGCGCATTACGTGGACTGTATTGGAATCGCCAGAATAAATACCCGCAGATGTTGGCTGAATATTTATCGGCCGCAAAATCCGAGCCGGAAAATCCCGCGTGGCAGGCCTCGATCGGTGATGCGTATTTCAAAAGTGGTGACATCATCTCCGCCCTGACAGCCTATCAACGGGCGACGGATCTCGCGCCGCAGGATTCCACCTATTGGCGTTTGCTGGCTATTTTTTGCGCAGACAATGGTGTGCATATTGAGGATATAGGTTTACCCGCCGCGCAAAAAGCTGTAGATCTCGCGCCCGCTGATTCGTTTGCCTTGGATGTTTTAGGTTGGTCTTATCTCTCTTCGGGCAGATATGCCAATGCCGCGAAAATTTTATCGGATGTGATCGCCCGCTTTCCGAATCATTTGCCCGCACATATTCATTTGGCAATGACTTATCTTGCGCAAGGGAATCGTACCGCTGCGTTCGATGAATTGAATTACGTCCGCGCTGCAGATGCGAATGGGGCGGATGGCTTATTCGCTGGACAATTGTTGAAGAAGTATTTCCCGTAAACTTCAGTTTCGTCCGGTTTGCTAGGCGGGAATTCCTAGTGCTAATATCCTTGACATAATATCAATTTGATACTAATATTGATTTATTAGTAGTACGAAATTGATACTACTGAAAGGAGTATTATGACTGAGATTAGCACACAAACCAAGAAGTTTCAGAAGGAATTGAATTCAGGTACATCCTCGCTCGTATTACTGAGTGTATTGAGCCGCAGCAAAGAGGCGATGTATGGCTATCAGATCGCGAAAATGCTTGAGGAGAGCGGACCTGATTTCCTCATGATGAAGCAGGGCACATTGTATCCTGTGCTTCGTTCGCTTGAGGAGAATGGGCTGTTGGAGAGCACGGTCGAGCCTTCCGTTTCAGGCCCACCGCGCAGGTATTATAAGATCACCAAAGATGGTCGATCTGAACTCACTGAATGGCTTGAAATTTGGAAGCAGACCAAGAAATTCGTAGACGTAATTTTGAAAGGATGACATCATGTTTAATAAGATAGAAGAATATCTCGATGCCTTGAAGACCGAAATGATAGCTGCCGACCTCGCGTTGGTGCAGGATGCCCAAGCCGATGCGCGCGAGCATTTGTTATTGGCTTTATCAGCCGCGCGTGAAGCGAATTCCGGGGTCAGCGAATCGGATGCGTTGGCGAAGATTATCGAAGAGTATGGCACGCCCGAGGAAACTGCGTCCGCTTACCGCGAGATCGAGCGGCGCACATCGCCTTCCCTGAAACAGGCGGTCAAGCCGCAATCCCTGCTTGGACGATTCTTTGGCGTCTACATTGATCCGCGCACCTGGGGCTCGCTCCTGTTTATGTTCATCACTTTTGTCACAGGTATCATCTACTTTACCTGGGCAGTAACCGGCGTTTCTCTTTCCGTTTCATTCCTGATCCTTATCATCGGCATTCCGTTTGCAATTCTATTTTTGCTTTCGGTTCAAGGGCTGGCTCTGCTCGAAGGACGCATCGTGGAAGCCTTGCTGGGTGAGCGAATGCCGCGCCGCCCCATATTTGCCCAACCCGGCTTGAAATGGCTGGAGCGATTGAAGGCGCTGGTCACTGATAAACATACATGGATCTCCCTGATATACATGGTGTTGCAGATGCCGCTCGGTGTGATCTATTTTTCAGTAAACGTCACCCTGATCGCATTTTCGCTGGGGGTGATGTTTGCCCCGTTCGCACAGTTGATCTGGAAGTTGCCCATGATCACTGTCGGCATGGACCGCATCTTCCTTCCTTATCCGGCTCTGGTTTTGTTAGCCATTGGAGGATTCCTTACCCTCACCTTGACCCTGCATCTCGCACGCGCTGTTGGCTCGCTGCATGGAAAATATGCAAAGTGGATGTTGGTCAGCGAGTAGAAATTTGCTTTCAAAAATAAAAGCAGTCCAGTAAAGCGGACTGCTTTTATTTTTGGCAACTTACGTATTCCTCATGATAAAATCACGTTCATGAATCGTCTACTTTCCTTTTTCTCGTCATTGATCATTCTTTCACTCGCCTGCTCCACAACAACAGACGCGCCCGCTCCGCCGCAGGATCAAGGCGTGCCCTCAGGAAGTGTTTTGTTTCAGGATGCCTTTGCGAAGCCTGTGTCCGGTTGGGATCGATTCTCAACCGCCGAAGGCACAATGGATTATGACGCGGGCGGTTATCGCCTCTTGGTAAATGCGCCTGAAACGAATTTTTGGTCGACTCCGCATAAGAATTTTGCGGATGTGCGCATGGAAGTAGACTCAGGAAAAATTGGGGGCCCTGACGAAAACCGCATCGGTTTGATCTGCCGTTATTCAGGCAGCGACTATTATTTCTTCATGATCTCCAGTGACGGATTTTTTGGTGTTGGGATTTTTACTGGCGGAAAAGCGCAGCTGCTTGGTCAGAGTGAAATGCTGTCAGATGGTAATATCAAAACGGGTCTGGCTGTAAATCATCTCCGCGCTGATTGTATGGGCGACACGCTGACCTTTTATATCAACGGTTCTCAAGTAGCCTCTTTAAAGGATACAACTCTAAAATCAGGGGATATCGGTTTGTTGGCTGGCACATTCGCTCAACCAGGAGTAGATGTGATCTTTGATAATTTTGTGGCGCTGAAACCGTGATGAATCATGCAGAGTCGGGGAGAAAATATTTCTGAAACTGCGCCGAAATTGGGAGATATCAAACTTTGTGAAAGCGCATAAATGAGTGGGGAATTATAGCCGTTGAATTCAGATTAACCGTTAATATACCTCCAACCATTATCCGACAATCGCAGTGATAAAATAACCACTGCCTTCCTCAATCCACAAATCATGCTCCCATCCAACTTGCTCCCCGATTTCCGCGTCCGTCAACGAGACTATTTGCTCGAAATCTCGCGTATGTTGACTCAGGAATTAGATCTTGAGAAATTACTGGCACGTATTTTAAATGTTTCCATTGAAATGCTGGCAGGCCAGGCGGGCATCATCGCACTCAAACAACCGCAAGGCTGGCGCGTCTCCGCCGCACATGGGATCGCTCCGGCATTTATGAGCTACCTCACGCCTTTGCTGGCAGAAGAAGTTGTCAGCGAACTGGATGTGCGTGAACTCAACCGCATGTTAAAAGAACTGACTTACACTGCGAGTATGGGATTACTTAACGGCACAGGCTTGCCCCTCGCTGCACATGGACAAGTCATTGGCGTGATCTTCATCTTCCGCAATTACGCCGATTTGTTTACACCGAATGACCGCGTGCTTTTACAATCCTTCGCGGATCAGGCCGCCATTGCCGTATTCAATGCTCAACTTTATGGGGATGTTTCTTACGAGAAACAACGCCTGGATGCGTTACTTGACTCCGCCGCAGACGGCATTCTCATCCTCAACGCCGAGTTGGTGATCGAACGCTGTAATGGTGCATTTGAAAAATTATATGGTCTCAGTCGCGATGAAATTGTCGGAAAAAAACATAAAGAAATCGTGCGCTGGCAGAAAGAACCGCAAGGCACAACGCTTGAAGAATCAGTTTTAGGCGGATGGCCGCTCACACCCAACGCAACACTTTATGTGGAAGGCGATATCGCAAGACCTCTACCGCCGCATCTTCCAGTCGGTATTACTTACGCACCTTTGCTTTCAAGTGAAAATAAATTACGCAATGTCTTTGTCAGCGTGCGAGATATTACACACTTCCGCAATGCCGATGAGATCAAAGCCACTTTTATTTCAATTGTCAGCCATGAACTGCGTACACCGGTCGCGCTTATTAAAGGATATGCGTCCACGTTGCGGCGTGATGATGCTCGCTGGGATAAGCGCACTATCAGTGATTCACTGGCCGTCATCGAAGATGAAGCGGATCGTTTATCGAAGATGATCGATGATCTACTTGACGCGTCGCGGTTGCAAGCTGGCGGTCTGAGTTTGAATCAAGCCGATGTCGCCATCCCCAGCCTTGCGCACCGTCTGATCGAGCGTTTTGCCGCGCAGTCCCCAAAACATCAGCTTGTCGCCGATTTTCCGCAAAATTTCCCGGTTATTATTGGCGATGAAACGCGAATCGAGCAAGTGCTTGCCAATCTCGTTTCTAATTCAATTAAGTACGCGCCCGCTGGCGAGATCAAGATTAGCGGAAGTGTGCGGCCTGAACAAATTATTATTTGTGTGAGTGATGAAGGTTCTGGCATTGAAGCCAAAGATCTGCCGCATATTTTTGACCGCTTTTATCGTTCAACGAATGCCGTCAAGCAGACGAAAGGCGCGGGGCTGGGACTCTACCTTGCGCGTGCGATCGTCGAAGCACATGGCGGACGCATCTGGGCCGACGCTTCAACTGGTTCTGGCGCGAGGATCTGTTTCTCGCTTCCGAGATGATCCAGACCTGACAGGTCTTTTCAAATGGTAAAATAACGTATCTTTATTTAGTGACTACTCCCCAAGCCTAAAGGCGGGGGCTTCTAGGGCAAAGCCCAGGCTCTCTAGTCCGAGAGTTTCTATGTTTAGTATACTACAAGCGAAACCGTTCCTTACATCTCCACTGCTAAAGCAGGGAGCT
>CAIWRB010000091.1 GCA_903914955.1 uncultured Chloroflexota bacterium
CGCCGAGTCTCCTGAAGAACAATCACGTGTGTGGAACATCCGAAAGATGGGACTGGGAATTTTAGATTCACGTCAACAGTCTGCGCGGCCTGCGGCATTCATCGAAGATTGCGCCGTGCCGGTCGATCGTCTGGGCAAATTCGTGCGCGAAGTGGAAAGGATTCTGCGCGACCATAACACTGAAGGCGGGATTTACGCGCATGCTTCGGCTGGATGTTTACATATTCGCCCGATCCTTAATTTGCAAAAAGGCGAAGGCGTGCGCGCTTTGCGTAGCATTGGTGAACAGGTCTTGCGGTTGACATTGAGCCTGGGCGGCTCGATGAGCAGTGAACATGGTGATGGGATCGTGGCGGGGGAGTGGATCGAAAAAACCTACGGTGCGGAAGTGACTGAAGCCATGCGAGCTATCAAGCATGCGGCCGACCCTGATAATATTTTGAATCCAAAAAAGATGTTTGATGCGCCGCCCATGGATGAGCAGCTGCGCTATGGCGAAGGGTACCGCGTGAATGTTTGGAATTCAAATTTACACTTCGAACACGAGCGCGGGCTCGCGGGCGCGATTGAGCATTGCAATGGGCAAGGTGTGTGCAGGAAAACAACAGGCGTCATGTGTCCCTCGTTTCAGGCGACAAGGGAGGAACAGAATTCAACGCGCGGCCGTTCAAATTTATTGAGAGCGTTAATTAATGCGACGGACGTTGAACGTTTAACATTAAATATTAATAACGTGTATTCGTCACTTGATTTGTGTCTGGCTTGCAAAGGCTGTACTTCAGAATGCCCCAGTGGTTTGGATATGCCGAAGTTGAAATATGAGTTCATGAATGAATATTTCAAAACTCATCAACGGCCTTTGCGTGATTATTTGTTCGGGTATTTTCACGTGGTCTCAAAATGGCTGACTCCCATCGCTCCGCTGGCGAATGCTTTTATGAAGACGAATTGGTCGCGGAAAATAATTGCCGGTGTGATGGGAATTACAGATAAGAGACCATTTCCATTGTTCACAAAAAGCAAGCCGCGCGTAAATCCAGAAAAGCATACGGGAAAAAGAGTTATCTTTTTATCAGATGTATTCTCGCGTTATCTTGAGCCGCAAGTGGAACAGGCAGCGTTTGATATTTTACACGCGGCGGGCTACGAAGTGAAAATAATGCCGATTATTGGCGCAGGTGCCTCTTTGCTTTCAAAAGGATTTATTGACGCGGCGCGCCGACACGCGGAAAAAGTTCTCGCGGAGATAACTGCCATTGATGGTGGAGCAGGCATCAGCGTGGTCGGGTGTGAGCCGCCTGAAGTATATTGTCTCAAACACGAATATGCCGCTTTATTGCCAGAGCGCCGTGCAGAGATCGAGTCGCTTACAAAAAATGTTTGGTTGATCGACGAGTTTCTATTACGTGCCGATGTTGGAAATAATTTGCGTGTAGCCAATAAATTAGAAACTAATATTCTATTGGTAAATAATCAAAGAATCCTGTTTCATCCTCATTGCCATCAACGCGCAGAAGCGCTTGCGGATGATGGGCTGCCATCTGGAACATCTGCGACGGTGGCTATGTTACAAAGCTTTGGCTTTGAAGTGGATGTGGTCGATACGGGTTGCTGCGGCATGGCGGGCACATTCGGTTATGACGAGGAGCATTACGAGCTCTCCATGCAGGTGGGCGAGTTGAAATTATTTCCCGCGCTTCGCCAATCATCCATCGTCAATCAAACTGTCGTCTCCAGCGGGTCAGCTTGTCGTTTACAGATTCAGCAAGGCGCGCGGGTGAGTGCAAAACATCCGCTGGAAATGATCGCGGCGCTCATCAAATTAAAGGAGAATTCGTGAAACGTCTTATTGTTATTATTTCCATTTTGCTGGGCGCGTGCTCTCAAGCTATAACTCAAACCGAATCCCTTCAAAAGACCGAACCTTCAGGGGAGGTGATGGCTGTTGAAACAGTTGCGCCAGAACCTTTGTCGACCGTCCCCGCTCTTTCATCTGGACCTGTTACTCTGGTAGCTCTTGGCGACAGTTTAACTCAAGGTGACGGTGATGACGCCGGGCGCGGCGGTTGTGCGGGGCGCGTATTGGAAATGGTTACCGCTGTCAGGCCAGATTCTACCCTGCTCAATTTAGGACAATCGGGCTGGAGTTCAGACGCATTAATTAATGGAGATCAGGGACTTGAGAGTCAGCTCACGCGTGCGGTTGCGGAAGTGACTGCTGCTTCAGCGCAGGGACGCAACGCGCTTGCGCTCGTGTGGATCGGAAGCAATGACTTATGGTATCTCTATGAATTTGGCGGCGCAGGTTCGAATGAAAATGATGCGTTGGATGCCGAGAGATTTTTAACGAACATGGATACGATCATCGGCCAGCTTCGCAACGCAGGCGCGCAGGTCATTGTGGCGCAGCTGGATGACCAATCCAAACGACCCGTGGCATTAAAGGGAGAAGCTTTTACATCCATCACCCCTGATGAATTAAACCGCATGTCTTCGCAAGTTGTAGTTTATAACCAGATCATCGCAGCTAAAGCCCTGCAGTATGGCGCGCTGACCGTGGATTTTTATCCAACGGATATTTTCACGAATCCCGCAACTTTGTATGATGATGGCAATCATCCCAATTCTGGCGGATATGACATCATCGCCCAGAAATGGTTTGATGTGATAAGCAGGATATTAAAATAAAACATACGAATTCATTAAGAACCCGTATGTTTTATAGTTACTGGTTTATTCTATCGTGATGATTACACTTTCCATCACGTCGCCGGTAAAAGATGGGTTTTGGTCTGGATCGCGCAAGGTGATCAAATTGACCACGTCCATGCCGCCAACGACTTGTCCGAAGATGGTATAGCCGCCGTTCAAAAATTCCTGCGGCGCAAAGGTGATGAAGAATTGGCTGCCGTTCGTGTCAGGTCCGGCATTCGCCATGGCCACCACGCCAGCTTTATCGAAGGTCAGGTCACTATTTTCATTTACGAATTCGTAACCAGGGCCGCCGGTCCCCGTGCCGGTTGGGTCGCCGCCTTGCGCCATAAAATCGGCAAGGACACGATGATAGGTGACGCCGTTAAAGAAGCCCTTACAGGCCAGAAATACAAAACTATTAACTGTGATGGGGGCTTTATCGGCATACAACATGATCTTGAAATCTCCGCCGTTTGCCATTTTTACGGTCGCAAAATATTTGCCTGTGGTATCGATCAGCATTTCGGGGGCTGAGTTGTATTGAGCAGCAGCGGGGATCGAGTCAAATACGCTGCAGGCTGATGGCAGCGCTGGGGCTTCGGTAGCGACCACCGGCTCAGGGGTCGCTGTTGCGGATGGGAAAAACGAACAGGCGAACGAGGCAATGAGTAGGGATGTGACAGCCAGTAATAAAGTTTGATGTTTCTTGTTTTTAGTCATGTTGCAATGCTCCTTGAAATATTAATTAAATATCATCCTTTGAACGATTTGTTTAGGATATATTTTTTACTAAGATGAGACTGAAAACGCAGCCACCCCAAATGCCACCGCCACGTTAAATGAGCGCTTCTGCCCGCGCATTGGAATGTAAACAATTTTATCCGCGAGGCCGAGTAGTTCAGGGTCAACGCCTGTGACTTCGCTTCCGGTGATCAAAACAACTGGTGTCTGGAATTGAGAATTTGTAAATTCAGAAACTGGATCTGCTCTATCATCCTCTTCAAGCGCGACAACCATCCAACCTTCCAACTTTAATCCTTTTACCAGGGCGACCGCATCTTTGTGATATGACCATGTGACAAAATCTTCCGCGCCCAGCGATGTTTTTTTTACCGCGTCATGTTCCGGGGTGGGAGTGATACCGCAAAGATAGGCGTGGGTGAATCCGAAGCCATCTGCTGAGCGGAAGATCGATCCGACATTCCAGGCCGAGCGGATATTATCGAGCAGGACAGCAAGCCTTTTTCTCTGCAATTTGAATTCTTCCCTGACTATTTCATTTCCTAATTCATGTTTTAATACTGCGTGTGTTTCTCCCAAACAATGCGGGCAGCGTATTCCAAAAGAATGACCTTCCATTAATGGATAACGCAATCCGCAATCAGGGTTTAGGCAACTGCGTATTTCAAAAAATTGACCCATCGAGTGATTATACTCAGGATTAGATGAATGTTTTCTCAGAGCGTGGAAAATGTCAACGTAAAGCGAGTCCACTTGAAAATATGCAGGCTGCGTACCCAAGAAGATACTTCAGGGGTTCATTTCCTTTTTGCAGATAGGATATACAGTTCTTCAACTTTTTTTCTTGCC
>CAIWRB010000092.1 GCA_903914955.1 uncultured Chloroflexota bacterium
ATTATTCTATTGGGCACGGGAGTGTCTCCTGCAAGTAGATTGCTTTGTCAAACTCAATCATACTAGCAATGCACTCCCGTTACATTTTCAAATATCTCTACACTCTCCCATTATGGCTAACCAGCCCCAAATGGCGCAAAGCCAAAAAAGGTGATGGTATAAAGACCCATGACGCGTCCGCGAAATTCATCCTCCACACGGGTTTGCAGCAACGTATTGATCGTTGTGAACTGAATCATAAAACCGAGTCCCAATCCGAAGGCCAGAACGAGAGAAAGTGGATACAGGGAAGTAAAAGAGAAATAAATCAATAATAATGGAAAGACAATGTTCGTCCAAACCAGCAATTGTCCGCGCCTGCCATTGCTCACTCGATGTGCCAGCAGAAAAGCTCCGGTGACCGCTCCCAATCCAGAGGCAGCGTTTATCCATCCGTATACAAGCGCTCCCTGATGCAGCGTTTTCTCTACAAATGCCGGCAATATGGTGAAATAAGAAATACCAAAAATGCTAAAAACCAACGAGAGCAAGATCAACGCGGAGATCTCGCGGTTGCCTGCGGCGTACTGTATACCAAGCACCAATTGCTGCCAGGACGAGGTAGTGTGGTTGATTCTTTGGCGGGGCGGCAATTTCATGAGCCAGAGTCCGATGATGACCGCAAAAAAAGAAATTCCGTTGATCGTGAAGCACCAGGCTGCGCCAACAAGCGCCAGCATCAATCCCGCAAGGGCCGGTCCAATGATACGCGCGCTGTTGAACATAATTGAATTTAACGCGATGGCATTGGGAAGATCCCTTTTTCCAACCATCTCCGGGACAAGAGCCTGGCGCGCCGGTGCGTCAAAAGCGTTGACCACACCCAGCAACGCAGATAGGACAATCACATGCCATTCTTGCATAACATTTGCAAATGTTAATGCGGCCAGAGCAAATGCCAGAAGCATCGCACCCGACTGAGTCATGATGAGCAGGTTGCGACGGGACATCCTATCCACAATCACACCACCCCATGGAGATATTACCAAAGTCGGTATTGCTGATGCAAAAGCCACCAAACCCAGTGCCAATTCTGAATGACTGATCTGATAAACCACCCATCCCTGTGCGATGATCTGCATCCATGTGCCAATATTAGAAATTAACTGTCCACCAAAATATAGCTGGAAATTACGATGACGCATGGCGATAAAAGTCGTATTGCCCTCCGTGTTTGGTGGAAGGCTGGATAAAATTGGTTCCATGGGTTCATCAGGCTGTTCAACCATAGGTCTTCTCATATTTCAATAGGCTCCAGTGGATATTATCTACTCTGGCCAGCAAAGATCGAACGCAAAAGTTTCATTGCCTGGTAGATGGTTTCCAACTCGTCGATGGAGAGTCCTCCTAATTTTTGAGCCAAATTCGCCTGTGCATCTGCGCGTGCAGAATCAACAATGGATGCGCCAGCTTTTGTCAGCACGAGCGTAATCATCCGCCGGTCTGCCATGAATTCTCGTCTGGTGACCAGCTTTTGTTTCACCAATCCATCCACAAGTTTGGAATCAGATGGGAGTGTAAGACCCAAATGTTCGGCTAGGTTGGATAAGGATGAATAAGGATTTCGTTGAACGAATCCCAATGTTCGAAATAGAGGGATCGAAATATCAGAACCGCGGCCTCGGCGCATTTCCACACGGATGGCTTGAATGATCTGCGGGGCGGTATCCATTAATTCTCGCGAGCAGGTATCGATTAGTTTTGCCATAATTAGTTCGCCTTTCTAACAATTAGAAGATGACATTATATCCTACTGCTCGAATTTAAGGACAACTTTCAGAATCAAACAGTGCCCGTAAAATTTGGATGCTCCGTTTACTTACTTCAATCCCCAACTTCAATAATTCTCCGCATATCCGTTCTGCTCTCGACAAGAGAATCTCATTCGTCATCTTTTGGATCAAAACGATCGTTTCTGATTCAACCTTTAGTCTGCCTTTCGACTTCCGCCGCCAATATATGCGAAACAGATTCTGATGCCAACGCAAAAGAGTCTCTGGCTGGACGATGTGAAGAGCTTGTTTCCAGAATTTCGTAAAGTACGATAGAAAAACCAGGCGAAATCGTTCAGGATTGGTTAACTGAGGTCGCTTGAATTGCCGTTTTAGAATGATCAGTTCTTGGCGCAACAAGGCATTTTCTATAACCAGATCGGTTTGGCTGCGAGTCAGATCTGAAAGTATGCCGATGATTTGGACTGAAGATGCCGTTTTTGTCCAATGTTTGATGCGCTCTTTTAGCCAGCCAAGGAATTTGCTCAACATGCTGCTCCCAGATAATTAGGAGACGAGAGTAAAGCAGCATGATAATCCCCTTTTACCTACCAAATCCGGGCGTATGAGTAAGTAGCCAGCACAGGGTGGTCATTTTCTACCGAAGGATGTCACCCAAAAACTTGCAATACCCTGCGCAGGCAGAAATCTTTTTCGGTGAACGATGAAAAAACGGGGTACAGTCTGCTCTCCCGCAGAGAAAAAGAAGTTTTAAATGGTATTCGTAGTGGTCTTCCCAACAAGGATATTGCTGAAAAACTTTCGCTTAGCGAGTCACCTGTGCGGGTGCATCTTTTTAATATTCTTGCAAAGCTGCATTTGGAAAATCGCAATCAGGCTATTATTTTTGCTCTGCGGCAAGCCGATGACCAGGATGGAATCGGCCGGTTTTGTCCAAAGTTGGATGCGTTCTTAAAGCCAGGAGAGAAATTTTCTCATCATAACGCCCCTGGAAATTAAAGTGGGAGAGCTTACACAAGAGCACAAGAATTGCCCCTAACAAGAAAACTTATCTAACGCACCCTCACCGTATCCTTTTTCGGGGGAAGGGCTGGGGATGTGGGGGACTTCTGGGTAAGGTCTCTTAGTCAAGCAATTCGCGGTTCTTAGCAATGTTTCTCAGCCAGCTTGTTGATCGTATTCACCCCGCGCAAAGTTGACTTTATCCCCAGTGCCTTTTCAATGACCATGTTTGAGATCTTGGAATCACTCTGCTTCTTTTTGCACAGCCAGTAGATCTCGCGCCCATGGCTTTGTAAATCGTCAATGTCCGATCGCAGCGATGCCAATTTTTGTGCAGCAGAATCATCTGGAGCGTCAGCCAGAAAACCGATATTTAGCGCGATCGCCATATCCAATTGCGATTGTGAGAAAGGCTTGTACTTTGTGATCTCGACTACTTCCGTATTGGTTCGGATGAACGTGGAGACATTGTAGCCTAAGGCTTGATGTAATTTCGTCTCGATCTCTTTTTCAAGAGTTTTGGTATTCCCTGCTTTTGCTTCAAAGATGACATTTCCGCTGGCGATAAAAGTTTCCACTTTGGAAAACCCAAGGGACTCGAATAGTGAACGCAGATGGTCCATTTTGACATTGTGACCGCCCACGTTGATGGCGCGTAGGAATGCGATATATTTTGACATGAGTGGAATTATACATTTAAAAAACCTCCGGGTTCCTTGAGAACTCGGAGGTTTTAACTACTTACCTTTCACTATCTTCTATTTCCGCCGCGATCCCCGCCGCCGCTGCGCGGTCCGCCACGATCATTGCCGCGAGAGCTGTTGCGGTCTCCGCCGCTTCGTCCACCGCCGCCAGGGCGAGGTCCGCTCTTGCGGGCGTCTTTCTCACGCGCTTCCTCAGCCGACCAGCCCTCAAGTACGGCCTGACGTGAAAGGCGGATCTTGCCTTGCGGGTCAACATCTGTGACCATGACGGTCAGTTCATCGCCAAGTGTGCAAACATCTTCAACGGAGTTTACGCGTTCGCTCGCCAGCTGTGAGATGTGTACAAGTCCGTCCATACCGGGCAGCAGGTTCACAAATGCGCCGAAGGCTTCAATTCGGACAACTTTGCCCGTGTAGATATTTCCGATGGTCACAGATTCAGTCAGTCCCTTCACGCGTTCTTCGGCGATCTTAGCACCGACACTATCAGTGGATGCGATGTAGACTGTGCCGTCTTCCTGAATGTCGATCTTTGTATGAGTCTCTTCCTGCAAGGCACGGATATTCTTTCCGCCAGGTCCGATGAGTGCGCCGATCTTGTCGATCGGTATCTTCACGGTGATGATGCGCGGGGCATGTGGTTTTAATTCCGCACGTGCTTCGGGTAGGGCTTCGAGCATCTTTTCCATAATGGACATGCGCGCAATGTTCGCCTGTGCCAATGCTTCCTTCATCATCTGCGTGCTCAAGCCGCTGATTTTGATGTCCATTTGCAATGCGGTGATTCCAGCGGCGGTACCAGCCACTTTGAAATCCATATCGCCGAGGTGATCTTCGGTGCCTTGAATGTCGGTCAAGATTTTATAACGGCCAGTTGCATCGGTGATGAGTCCCATTGCCACGCCGGAAACGGGAGCCTTGATCGGTACGCCCGCATCCATCAACGCCAAGGTCGAACCGCAGACTGAACCCATAGAGGTCGAGCCGTTGGATGATAACGCTTCAGACACAACGCGGATGGCGTAGGGGAAGGATTCTTCGGCTGGGAGGACTGGTTCGAGCGCACGCTCTGCCAACGCTCCATGCCCGACCTCGCGCCTGCTCTGTCCACGAAGCATTTTGACCTCGCCTGTGGAGAATGGCGGGAAACTGTAGTGGTGCATGTATCGTTTGTTTTTGTTGGGAGATAAATTGTCGAGTTCCTGCGCTTCACCCAATGTGCCGAGTGTCGCAAAGGATAGCACTTGTGTCTCGCCGCGTGTGAAAAGTCCGGTACCGTGCGCGCGCGGGGAGAGTCCCACTTCACACCAGATCGGGCGGATTTCGGTGGGAGTGCGGCCATCGGGACGCTTGCCCATGCTCAAGATTCTTTCGCGTACGATCTTGTGCTCGGCTTCGCTGAATGCTGATTTCACATCTTTTGATGATGGCGCGGCTGTGTCACCTTCGATGCATAATTCAGCAACGACCGCGGCTTGTAATTCATCCATGCCACCGTAGAATTCATTTTTGCTCAACGGCTTATCGAGGAGTTCATTCATCTTTGCATCAACAGAATTAAATACTTTCTTTTGTAATTCTTCGTTGGCCGTGCTGATGGCCACTTCGCGTTTGGGCTTGCCAATTTCAGCTTGCATCTTAATTTGCAGTTCAATGATTGGCTGCATCGACTGATGTCCCAATTCGAGTGCGGCTACCATTACATCTTCAGGGATTTCGCTGGCGCCGCATTCCACCATGAGGATCGCATCTTTGGTGCCGGCAATTCTCAGGTCAAGATCGGATGCGTTCATTTCCTCAAAAGTTGGGTTGAGCACGAACTCGCCGTTCACGCGTCCAACTCTTACAGCTCCTACTGGTCCAGCCCATGGAATATCCGAGATCATGATCGCGGCCGAGGCGGCGTTGATCGCAAGAATATCCAATGGATTGATGCTGTCGGCTGAGAATGTGTACATGATGACTTGCACTTCATTGCGCATGCCATTTGCAAAGAGCGGGCGCAGTGGGCGGTCTGTCAGGCGCGACACAAGAATGGAATCTGTGGAGGCGCGGCCTTCTCGTCGGAAGAAGGAGCCGGGAATCTTTCCGCCGGCATACATGCGTTCTTCGAAATCAACGGAAAGTGGGAAGAAGTCAATTCCTTCACGTACGCCGCCCATGGTGGCTGCTGCGAATACGATGGAACCTTCGACGCCGAAAGTGACCGCGCCGCCAGCTTGAGCGGCCAATGTGCCAGTCTCAAAGGTAAAGGTGCGCGTGCCAACAACGGCTGAATAGCGTTTTAGTTCGGGTTTCATATATTTTTGTCTCCTGTTGGGGCAGGTCTCAGACCTGCCAATACTTTCCCGCCAAGGGTCAGGGACTGAATAGTGGGAACAACCTTTGTTGTTCCCACTATTCAATTCCTGACTGCGGGTCGCTTGGGTAAGGGCGGGTGCGTCGCACCTTACTAAATGGGTAATATTCCTAGAGTAGGATCTCTTTATTAATTTGAAAATCCGACCCTTTTTGTGCGACGCACTCTCGCACTGATTAAAAAGACCCTAAAAGTCTCGCGACCTTTAGGGTCTAACAAACTTACTTACGGCGGAGTGACAATCGTTCGGTCACGTTCAGATAGTTCTGGTAATTGCTTGACCGCAAGTACGTGAGTAAGCGGCGGCGTTGACCGACCATTCTTAATAATCCACGGCGGCAGGATTGATCCTGTTTGTTGGCTCGCAAATGCTCGGTGAGTTGAGAAATGCGGTTGGTCAGGATGGCGATCTGTACTTCAGGGGAACCGGTATCCGTGTCGTGGCGATGAAAATCCTCGATCGCCTTGGTCTTAACTTCTTTTGCAAGTGGCATGACGTGTGCTTCCTTTCTTTAGATTTTTTGGCGGCAAGAACGCCGCGCTACGCAGGTCTCCGTGTCCACAGCTTTTAACCGTAGGGCAGGACCAGTCACGGCCGAGATTATACCAGAAAAATCTTGCCCCCAAATTCCATTTGTGCTAAACTTATGAAAGTTAATCAGTTTTGAAAGGGGATTGCCTTGATGAAAATTCAATTTATCGTAAATATTGCATGTTTTATGCCTGTGTGTGGTTTGTTTTAGAATCCTCATGCTCTTTTGCATGGTTTTACCGCAGGTGCGGCAGCCCTGCGGTTTTAATTTAATGACCACAATGACAATAGATTCAAAAAATTAGGAGAATTTTAGTGACACCTACTATTTCAGTTTCCAATTTATCAAAACATTACAAAGTCCCCGAGCGTGATGGCGGGATGAAAGCAGCCGTGATCAGTTTGTTCAACCGTAAATACCGCACCGTCAAAGCAGTGGATGATGTCTCGTTCAACATCGAGGCGGGCGAAGTGGTCGGCTTTCTTGGTCCGAACGGCGCGGGAAAAACCACAACTCTCAAAGTCTTAAGTGGACTTCTTCATCCAACCTCAGGCATGGTGAATGTTTTAGGCTACGAGCCAACCAAACGCTCCCATGATTATCTGCGTCAGGTGGCATTAGTGATGGGGAACCGGAACCAACTATCTTGGGATCTGCCCGCAATCGACTCATTTGAATTGCAGCGGGCGATTTACAGCCTCCCCGTGTCTGAATTCAAAAAGACCCGTGACGACTTTATTGACCTGTTGGAATTAAAAGATCTGGTGAACAAACCTATTCGAAACCTTTCACTTGGTGAGCGGATGAAGATGGAGATCGTTGGCGCACTGCTTCATCGCCCCAAAGTACTTTTCCTCGACGAGCCGACCATTGGCCTGGACGTCACCATGCAGCGCCGAATCCGCGCGTTTATCAAGGAATATAACCAGCGTTGGGGCGCGACTGTCCTGCTCACCAGTCATTACATGGCGGACGTAGAAGCGTTATGCAAACGGGTAATAGTGATTCATCATGGACACACACTCTTTGATGGAGAATTGAATCAGCTTGTGACTCAATTCTCCTCTTTCAAGACGCTCGGTATCACACTACCGGACCCGGAAGTTGATCTGTCGCAATATGGAGAAGTGCTTACCCGTGACGGTGCTCGGGTCACCTTGCGAGTTCCCAAAGCAAAGACATCACAGGTAACAGCGAATTTGCTCTCCGACCTACAGGTGGATGATCTGACAGTCGAAGATACTCCTATTGATGATGTCATCGACAGTGTCTTCACTTCCACGAAGGCAGCAAAATGAGGCGATATATAGACTTCTATTTAGCCACCATGAGGATATCCATTCTGGAGCAGATTCAGTACTCCGTGGCGAACTACTTTTATATGATAGGTATGATTACAGAGCCGGTCATATATCTGGTTGTGTGGACTACCATCGCAAGGCAGCAAGGCGGCACAACTGGCGGATACACCGTTGGTGCATTTGCGGCTTATTACATCATCTGGACTTTAGTGCGCAATATGAATATCGTCTTCACTCCTTTTGGATGGGAATGGCGCATTCGCGAAGGGCAACTCTCGATGATGTTAATGCGTCCAATCCACCCTATTCATAGCGACGTAGCTTTCTTTGCAGGCTGGAAGTTTGTGGTCATCTTGCTTTGGCTTCCATTGGCCGCCATCCTTTCGTGGATATTCAAACCGACTTTCGATATTCGGTGGATGGAAGTCATTGTCTTCTCCCTCGCCATCTGGGGCGCGTATCTGATTCGCACCATGCTGCTCTCTCTACTCGGTATGATCACATTCTGGACAACGCGTGTCAGCGCCATTTTTGAGCTATATTTCGGTCTTGAACTGATCCTCTCTGGCCGCCTCGTGCCGATGACGCTTATGCCTGTTTGGATTCAGGACCTTTCGAACTACCTGCCATTCAAATGGACATTCTTCTTTCCCATTGAAGCGCTGGTTGGCAATCTGACAGATGTCCAACTCTGGTCAGGTTTTGGGATGCAGTTGCTATGGATCGCTACTGGCATATTCCTTCTAAATATCATCTGGAATTTTGCCATCAAGCAATATTCCGCGGTGGGAGGATAAATTTATGAATCCGATAAAACTTGCTTTAACTTATCTGCGAATCGGTGTTTTAAATGAGATGCAATATCGCATCAATTTTTTTATTCAACTTCTTCAATCTTTTATTTCTGTCGCTACTGGCCTTATCGGCCTCTCGCTTGTTTTTGGACAGGTGAAAAAGCTCGCGGGTTGGTCTCGCCCTGAATTGCTTGCCGTGATGGGTGTCCATTTGCTGATGGGCGGTGTAATTCGTTCCATCATTCAGCCAAACATGGAACGTCTCATGGATGATGTTCGTAACGGGACACTGGATTTCGTTCTGACCAAACCCGCCGACGCGCAAATTCTTGTCAGTGTGCATGAGTTCCGTTTCTGGCAGTTGGTGGATGTCATCGTTGGGATCGTTGTAATCAGCATAGCCTTTATTCAACTTAATGGCACACTGGGCATTTTACAATTTTTTGGTTTTCTATCAGCCTTGATCATGGGCGGAATTATGTTGTATAGTGTCTGGCTTATGGTCACCTCTATTTCGTTCTGGGTAATTCGTGTTCAAGAGATCAGCAATCTTTTCGAAGGTTTATATGCGGCTGGCCGATGGCCTGTTGGGATTTATCCCAGCTGGCTACGCACAGGATTGACCTTTTTAGTTCCCGTCGCCTTTGCAGTTACCATCCCAGCCGAAGCATTGACAAATCGACTTACTGGCACAAGTCTGCTGATCGCCCTCGGAATGACGCTCCTTTTTGTTGTCCTTTCACGCGGACTTTGGCGTCTTGGCCTAAGCAACTATTCTGGCGCATCTTCCTGAACTTTAGGTGACGGTCACAGTAAAGGTGATTTTCACCTTTGTATTATCGCACTGGAAAATATCTTTTGCAGGTTAACTACTTCAATTGCTGTTATGATGTTGTAAAATGGGTGGATAGAGTTCGAAATTTTGGAGCGTAAAAGAGGTTCCGTATGCGCAGGTTTTATATGACAATGGTGCTGGTGTTTTTTTTACAGGCATGTTCGGGCATTCCTTTGTCTCAACCTACAAACATACCTTTGCCTACAGAGGCTGCCACTTTGATATTCACGCCTAGTGTCATCCCAACTACCACGATCACTCCGAGTATTACACCTTCGCCAACAATTGTGCACTTCCCGACACAGGATCCAAATTTATCGACTGTCACCGTTGCGCCAATTTCCATTTTTTCAGGACAGAATACAATTACTCCCGTTGCGAAGGCTACATCCATTGGACCTGGCCCCGGGTTTATTTCAGTGGAAATCTCTGAAAGAAAAATCTTTTGGGGAAATTGCATACCCAATAAATCAAAAGTTATTGCGAAAGTGGATGATCCAAAGTATGTGGCGAGCGTGGTCATTTTTGTGCAGGTGAAATCGGCAAAAGAGGAAGACTATACACCCTGGACTACTGGCGATGTTATGTTCAATAACCGAGATGGCACATTCACCTACATCCTTCAGGCAAGTGAGATCGAGGGACATAATAACTATAGAAATTCGTGGGTCAGGATGCAGTTGGTGGCGATCAACGACGCAGGGTTGGAAGTGGGCCGCACAAAAATTTTTACCGATGTGGCTGCAATGTCGCCTTGCATGTGTCTTGAGCCTTTAAAGGGCTGCCCGATCGAAACACCAGTAAAACCATGAAAAAAATATACATCTACCTTGCCTGTGCTGTCTTGTCCTTCTCCTGTTCATTGGAAGGCCTTTCTCTGAGTTCAGCTGTGACTCCTACGCCACTATACACATCCACGAACACCTACACTCCTATCCCAACAGTTACCCCAATTACGCCTACTCTGACATTTACATTGACTCCTACACTGAGTGGATTGAAATCCCCAACGCTTACGCAGGAGATTTCAATCACGCCTGTGGTTAGTATCACCCCACTCGCGCTGATCACGCCTAATACAGCCACTCCAACTTTGCAGATGGAAGGATTCGTATCCGTCTCAATTTCAGAAAATGAATTTTATAAAGGGAATCAGTGCGAGCCGGTTTCGATAAAATTTGTTTCTCAGGTTGCAGACCCTGTCAACTCAGCAATCGTGGATCTGTTCGTGCGGTTCAAGAGCAAGCGCACTGGTGCGACGGGTGAGTGGACGCGCATCACCATGCAAACTATCGGCGCAGGCACGTTCACGCATGATCTGGTACCTGAAGAATTGAAAGGCACTGCGTCTTTCCAGAATGCGTGGGTGCAGTATCAATTTGTGGCAAATACATCCAGGTCCCGCGAGATCGGACGGACAGCCATTATCAGCGAAACACTGACTTTGTTGGACTGTAATCTGACTCCAACTCCAGCTTTGACGCCAACGCCCACAGTATTAAAACCATAATATACCTTTTCACTTGACTTGATTCTTTTCACGGAAGATCGTGTGAGTATTGTCCCAGTTAGTGAAGGCTTATTTTCTACATAACGGGAATCAATAATTATATAAAAACAGGTCACTTTTATTTGTGACCTGTTTCGTGATTTATTTCATCACAATCCCGCTGCGTGGGGGAATTGTGAGTCGATTGCCAGTGATCATTGGCTTGCCAAATAGGATCTTTGGCTTTTTGCTGAGTGGTAATTCAATCACCTGTTCTTCATTTGAAACGTTGAATGCAACGATGATGTTCTCTCTGTTGTCAGAGCGTGAGTATGCCATTACGTTTCCTTCGGCGTGGATACGTTTATACTCTCCGCGGCGTAACGCAGCATGCCCTTTCCGCAAGGTAATGCATGATTTGGCATACTCCAAAAGATCTTTGTCCCATCTATTTTCATCCCATGGAAAGGATTTGCGGCAATATGGATCGTGACTGCCATCCACACCGATCTCGTCACCATAGAATAGGCAAGGTGCGCCAGCCATGCTGAACAAAAACAGCCATGCAAGTTTGAGGGAATCTTTGTCTCCGTTGACGCAGGAAAGAAAGCGCGGCATATCGTGGCTGTCGAGCAGGTTAAGTTGTGAGCGTGTGATCTCAGGGTTATACAGGTTGAAGAGGCGGTCAATCTCATTGGCGAAGTTTTCCGCTTTTGTTTCCCGAATGCGATTCTGCAACCCGCCCGCTTGATTTAAAACCCCCATATTCAAGTGAGGGCCGCCAAAAAATCCCATTGCAGCGGCTGTTACAAGATAGTTCATGACCGCGTCGAACTGATCTCCTTGCAGCCACCTTTGCGCCTCGTGCCAGATCTCGCCAACAATATATGCTTCTGGATTGATGGCTCGCACGCGGCGGCGGAACTCCTGCCAGAATGCATCATCGTTAATTTCACCGGGCACGTCCAGCCGCCAACCGTCAATGCCAAACTTGATCCAGTATTCGGCCACCTCGAGGAGGAATTCGCGAACGGCTGGTGTTTCAATACGGAATTTTGGCAGGGCGGGCAGATTCCACCAGCCTTGATAACCAATCGCCCGTAAACTGCCTTCCTGTTTGATGGCGTGTTGTTCCTCCGGGGTTGGGTAAGCTCCCCAATGGCGTCTTTCGTGCAGACGATCTTGATCGAAGTAGAACCAATCTTTGTAGGGAGAGCAATGACCTGTTTCCAGCACGTGGTGAAATTGCCAGAAGCCGCGGCTGGCATGATTGAACACGCCATCCAGTACCACGCGCATCTTACGCTTGTGAGCCTCATCCAATAATTTTCTCAACGCCTCATTGCCGCCAAGTAAGGGATCCACGTTGTAATAATCATACGTGTGATAACGATGATTGGAAGCCGAAGAAAAGATCGGGGTGAAATAGATCGCAGTGATTCCCAATTCTTGCAAATAATCTAATTTCTCGATCACGCCGTATAGATCGCCGCCTTTGAATCCGTGGGTAGTTGGCGCAGAGTCCCATGGCTCAAAGGGCAATGAACCAGCAGGGTTGCGTCCGCTCTTTGCGAAACGGTCTGGAAAAATTTGATAGAAAATCGCGTCCTGTACCCAATCTGGTGTTGTCATGTTTTTTCCTTGTTCATAAATTTTTTTGTGTGAGTTTATTTTATTCAGTTGGAAATATTCGGATGCTCTTCACTATCCATGTTTGATTGTAATGCGTCGTTGAACAATCTGGATGTTTGATTGGGCTAATCACCTAAAGAACCGAACATCATACGCTCGAGGAGAGTACGCTGGAAAATGAGGAAGATGATCACTACAGGAATGGACATGATAATGGTAAGTGAACCCAGAAAGCTCCATGGCTGCGCACCGCCTGTATACTGGCTTTGCACCATGGCATAGATGGACATGGCGAGTGTGACGGTATCTGCTTTTTCAACAAATAACCAGCCGATGGTGAATTCGGAATAAGCCATCAGAAAAGCGATCAAACCTGCCACCGCGATGGAAGGCAGTGCTAGCGGTAGGGTGACTAGGAGGAAGGATGTCAGGTCGCTTGCACCATCAAGAAATGCAGCTTCTTCTATTTCTTTGGGAATGGCTTGAAAAGCGGAGCGCATATTCCAGATGCAGAAGGGCATTGCAAAGGTTGCGTACGTAATGATCAGCGCCAGAAGCGTGGTGCGGATGTGTATCAGGCTGAGGATGATATAAAGCGGAGTCATGAATGCTACAGGTGGAAGAACGGCTGTCAGCAATAATGCGAACAACCCCGACTGGCGGCCTGGGAATCGGAAGCGTGCAAATGCATAAGCCAGACTCATGCCAAGCAAGATGGCGATCAATGCCGCACTGAAGGAAACGAACAGACTGTTCTTGAGCAATACTTGAAAATCTACAGACTGATATGGTTTATCAAGAACCTGCATAAAAGCATCGAAGGACCATATCTTGGGAAGCAAGCGGAATTCAGTAGGGCGTCCTTTAAGTGTGCCGTCGAATGCCAACCGCACCATTCCCCATACGGGCAGTATCACGAATAATCCAACGAGGGTCAATGATAGTTGCGTGGCGAGTTGTTGCAGGAAGGATATTTTACGCATATGTGACTCCTTCGCCCGCCTTGCTCCAACGATTGAAGACCATCACAAAGAACATCAGAAGGATGACGGTGATGATGTTGATCGTGGCCGACACAGCGAACTGACCTCCGTAGCCCCCAAATCCGTTAGAGGGATTGAAGATATTGTAGGATAGGGTTGCCAGAGTAGAATCTGAAAAACCGAAGGCTTGAAATAAATAGAATTGATTAAAGGCAAAGATGCCGCGCACAATAATAGCAGGGATGAGCAATGGCAGAAGAAGCGGCCAAGTCACATACTTAAACGTCTGCCAGATACTGGATCCGTCAATTGTAGCGGCGTCCAGTACTTCTCGGGGAATTGTCTTCAACCCGATACTGGCGGCCAGCATCATGAATGGGAAGCCGTACCAAATTGCAGGCAGAAGGAAAACGATAAGCCACATACTGGGACTCTTATCCAGCCCATTGGCAAAAACTGCAAAGAAGGAATCTTTTCCAAATTTATCTGCGGCCAGATATAGCCAGCCCCAATCTCGTTGGAAGATATTAACCCACATCATCGCCCCGATCATTTCTGGAATTGCCCAGGGCAGAATGAATAATACCTGCCAAAACTTTCCAAACCTCACGCCATGTTGCCAGAGTAGGAACGCTACTCCCAGGCCAAGACCGCATTGAAGCAGGATGGATAGCACAGTCCACAGGACATTGAAGAAGAGCATACTCCAATTATTTGAATATGTAATGAAACTGAAGACATCTGGGTATGAGTTCAATCCCACAAAATTTACTTTATCTGAACGTGTTTCAAGATTGGCTGGCTGGGCGGGAATTTCCCCGGTGATTCCCAGTGAGATGGAGCGCCAGATCCCGCCATTAAACCCATCGCGGATGGAGGCGGAGTTAAAGTCGGTCAGCGAAACGCCGAATTGAAAAAACAAAGGGCAGACCGTCAGGATGGTGAACGCGATCAATCCTGGAATAAGCCAGGGTAAAGCGCGGCGTGTTTCTGTTTTGTTGTAATGAGTTTTTGCGCGTGTCTTGCGCGCCCCCCACCATTCAAGAAGATTATCCCTAACAATAAAAAGTCCTTCTGCTGCGGCAAATGAAAGTGGCACGGTGAGTATCATAATGTATTGCGGCCATTTGGTGGGCCAGACTAATAAGAAAGCCATGGCGATTCCAAGCCAGAGCACATAGAGTCTTTCTTTATTCCATAAACGGCTTAATCCAAAAAGAGCAAGGATCATAATAAATGGATCGGAGGGAAAGGGGAATAGACTTTTGTTAAACCAGGTTGGAAAGAAAAATAACCAGAAGAAAGGTTGCCAGACTGGGAAACCCGCGTTCTGAACTTCTGTTGCTGATGAGGAATAACCAGCATGATAAAAAATGGATTCACTGAGCCGCCCAATTGGGTTTGGCCAAAGATATGGATCGAATAAAAAGAAAACGACAATCGCCAGCACTCCCCACAGCGCGACCGTGCGAAGTGATATTTTGACTGAGTCTTTTTCTTTTGCGTCGAGATACCAATCAACAAGAATGGCGATTCCGATTACGCAATAAAGATATTTGGATGCCGCGGTTAGTCCAAGAAAAATAGCGGAGAGAATCAACCAGCGGTTCAACCCTGACCGTTTGGACTGCTTCGCTTTCAGGTAGCTGATCGCTGCGAGGAGACTTATCAAGAAAGGGATTGCTTCCAACATGATCTGCGAAACATATCTGATGGTCAAGATGTGTGATGCGAGAAATAACCCAGCCAGCGGATTGATCAATGCAACAATGGCAACAGTCATGGTCCCGAAAATGGCATTAAGTGTTCGCGCTGGTTTTACAAGGTCGGTGGGAAGGTTTTTATTTGGTAAAGCAGAGGTTGAGGCATCCGGAATTAACGCTTCTTCCGGGGCAGATAAAATAATGAGCCCGATCATGATCTTCGCCAGCGGTGGATGCTCAGGACGATAATTCGTTTCCAGAAAGCCAGACCAGTTCGAGGTGCGGATCAGATGCGCGTATTCCTGTCCCGCGCGCAAATAGTCATCTTCATCAAAGTCAATTGGAAGCATGGATGCGGCGCGGGCGCGCAATCCAAAAGCGATTGCAACAACCAGAAGGACGGAAATTGTGTAAAAGAGTACGCGAAAAGTTTTAGTCATTTGGAAAGCACGGGTAAATAAAACATTTAACTGATCATTTGAGATTAAAGAGATAGGTCTGGTAGGGAGGTAGTTCGTTAAGCGGTTTGTATCCACTAAATTCTCCGCTTTTGATTTCCAGCGGCTGGGCTTGTGCTGAACCAAATATGGATAGAGGAGTGAACGTGCCATCTGCCAGCGCGGTTTCTCCCAGACTCAATTTGTAATCTGAAATTGGAGTTTTCCCCAAATTGACAAGCACCAGAATTCTTTCAGTGCCGCTGATTCGTAGGAGTGCAAATACTGCCGGGTTGCTTGTTTCAAGCAGAATAGCATTGCCAGATTGTAATGCAGAATGTTCCTTGCGGATTTGGATCAGCGCCCTGTAATGACTCAGCAATGAATTTGGATCGTCAATTTGTGAGCTTGTGTTAATGGTTGTGTAGTCTTTGTTCGGCGCACGCCAGGGAGTGCCAGTGGTGAATCCTGCATTGTTTGCGTTTGACCATTGCATAGGTAAACGTAAATCTTCATCGGGCTTTTGTCCTTGCATGCCAATTTCTTCACCATAGTATATGAACGGTGTGCCGGGTGATGTGAGCATTAAGAATGACGCGAGTTTGGCTTTGTCTACATCGCCATTTAAAACAGACATCGTGCGAGGTTGGTCATGATTAGTGAGAAAGGTGGCGAAGTTGAAATCAGGCACATCCTGTAATGCAAATTTTAATGCGCTGGTGATTCCTGAATTTGAATTGCCTTTTGCGCTGTTCAAAATTCCTTTGGCCATTTCAAAACTGAATATTTGATCGAGTTGATTTCCCGTATATGATTTAACGATAAATGAGCCTGCCCCGGATACCTCGCCAATAGTGTAAGCTTGTGGTTTTTGTGTTTTGTATGCTGTATAAAATCCTTTGAACCATTCATGTGTGGAAGGAGTATTTTCTAATTTATTCCCCTCTTCAAGGATATTTTTGACTGCATCCACACGAAAGCCATCCACGCCAACATTGTTCAGCCAAAAGTCTGTCACTTTTAACATTTCTGAAGTTACTGCAGGGTTGTTGTAATTCAAATCGGGCATCTCTTCCGTAAAGAATCCGAAGTAATATCCATGATTTCCTGCATGCCATTTGCCGCCCTTGCTTGTTTCAGACCAGATATAGTAATCGTGGTATGGTGAATTTATGTCGCTGTTAGCGCTCTTGAACCACGGGTGTTGATTGGATGTGTGGTTGAGGACGAGGTCAATGATGATCCGAATGTCTCGTTTGCGGGCTTCTGCTACAAGATTTTTGAAATCATCCATAGTTCCATATTGCGGATTGACTTCATAATAATCTGTAACATCGTAACCGTGATAAGAAGGGGATGGGTGAATGGGCATCAACCAAATGGCGTTCACACCCAATGATTGGATGTAATCCAATTTTTGGGTGATGCCATTGAAATCGCCGATCCCATTTCCATCGGTGTCGTAAAAAGAGCGGACGAATATTTCATAGAAGACCGCTTTGTTCCACCAGTTGGCTGGTGCTGGTTGGGGGGCAGGAGCACCTGTCGGCGCGGTGGGAACGCATGCCGATAGAAAAGATAAAAGTAACAGTGAGGAGAAGATCCATTTCAGCATGAAATTTATTCGAGCGAAAAAATTCCCCTCCCTATTATAGGGAGAGGAATTTAATATGGGAAAGAAAACTAATTAACCCTTAACGCCGCCCGTGGTGAGTCCGCCGACGATCTGCTTTTGCAGGAAGATGTATACCACGGCGACAGGCAGAGCCACGATTACCGCCATGGCCGCGAATCGATTCCATGGGATGCTGGAGGCGTATTGGCCGGTCATGTTGTAGAGGGTCATCGCGAGGGTGTAGTCTTTGGGTTGGGAGAGGAAAAGCCATGAGGTGACGAATTCCTGCCAGTTGCCGATGAAGCCGATGAAAAAGGTCACAGCCAGTTGCGGCATTGCAAGCGGCAGAATGATCTTCCAGAAAGTTTGGTTAGTATCAGCTCCGTCAATGGCTGCGGCTTCTTCAAGTTCTTTAGGAATTGTGTCGAGATAGCCTTTGAGATTCCAGATCGCGAAAGGCAGGGCGCCAGCTGTGATGGCAATGCCAACGCCGAGGAGTGAGTCACGCAGGTTGAAGATCAATCTTCCTTTTAATCCTCCATCACAGGCAAACCATGGCAATAATGCTGTAACACCTTGACCGCAGTCAACTACTTTCAATTGGTTAAGTAACAAGTAAAGCGGAGTTGCCAGGCCTACGCCCGGCATGAGGAGTGGAATAAAAACTAAAACCATCAGCACTTCGCGCATTTTGAAATTGAAGCGTGAGAAAGAGTACGCGGCGGTCACTGCGACGAGTAATGCAACCAGACCAACTCCAACAGAAAGCCCGACGCTGTTTCGGAGAAGTTGGATAAAGGAGACCGGGTTTCCAGTTGGGTGGTCAAGTACCTGTTTATACGCGACGAAGGATATTTCCGTTGGTATCAATTGCAGCGAGGATGGGCGCGTGGTCTTTGAACTCAGTGACAAAGTCACGATATACATGATGGGGAACATCACGGAAAACAAAATGAAGAGGCACAGTATTTGTGTGAGCAGTTGTCTCCAAAGGGGCAGATCTCGTCCACTGGTTTGCCCAGAGGTGTTCATGGTCAGAAAACGGACGAGCAGGTTTTTCTTGGGAGTCTGAGAATTTGCGCTCATGTTATGCCTCCGAGTAGCTTTGTGTGGCGCGGGTGATACGGTTAGTGATCAACAGTACAACCAATGCCACGAAGAAGATGATGACTGCAAAGGCGGCGGCGACGCCGAACCAGCGCAAATTGCGGACGAGGTTATAAGCAAATGTCACAAGCAATTCAGTGGAACGGGCAGGTCCGCCGCCTGTCATGAAGAACACCAAACCGAAAAGATTGAAGGTAATGGTAAAGCCATAGACCGCGGCCGGCATCATGGCTGGCGTCAGTAGCGGTATTGTAATGTTACGGAATTGTTGGAAGCCCGTTGCACCGTCAATGGCTGCGGCTTCGTATAAGTCTTTGGGGATGCTTTGCAGTGCGCCTGTGGCGATCACAGACATAAGCGGCCAGCCCAGCCAGAAATTTGCTATCATCATGGCATAGTAGGCGAGAGTCAACGGTGCGCCGGGCAGGAAGCCGGGAATGGGTGGTTTGTATTCCGTTAGCCAGCGCAGATGAACAGGATCCAGATGTCCAAAAAGAATGGAGATAGAAGTTAGAAGTTGATTCATTGCACCGTATTGCTCATCGAAAATATTGCGCCAGACGGTTGCAACGACGATGGGTGGAACAACTACCGGCAGAATGTATAGAGCACGATAAAGTTTCTTGAGCCACAGGCCTTCCGTATTGAGCATGACGGCGATCAAGACTCCGGCAGGCACATGTAGAAACACATTACTAAGCGCCCACCAAAAATTGAACTCAAGCACACGAAAGAAGTTGAAGTTTTCCACCGGCAGTGCGCCTGTGAAAATATCTATATAATTTTTTAATCCCACAAATTTTAATTCCGGAGAGTTCAAACCAAGCAGAAGATGTTTGGTTTCAAAATTCGTGAATGATATGATAACTTGATAAATTAATGGATAGAATGTGATGACCCCCATGATCAGGAATGCCGGCACTAGATAATAATAGGGCAGCAAATTACGTTTGATTTTCGTCCCGCTGATCTTTTTGTTTGCTAATTCCATGATCGTTTCTCCTGATAAGAATAATCATTTTGAGTAGGAGCGGACGGGTGAAACCCGTCCGCTCCTTGTAATACAATACTACGATCTTAGTTTATTAAGGTTTGGTAGCGCCTTCAAAACCAGCTTTGACCCAGTCAGCGGCAGGAGTGCCTTTTTCATAGACTGAATCAGTTCCGCAGAAGTTACCCCAATATTTGCCCATGTTTTCAACTTGTGGGCGGAAGTATGCGGTGGAAAATGCGTCGAGCAAACTCTGAATTAGCGGGTCAGTTACTTTGACAGTTGTATTGGCAGGAACATGGCCAGCATCGTTCATCATAGCGGTCTGAGCAGCAGCGTTGGTCAAGTACATTGCCACTTCAAGGGCAGCTGCGGGGTTGGCGCCATTCGGGTTGAAGTAAAAACCATCAACACCAAGGAGTGGATTGGAGGAGCCACCAGGACCGGCGGGGATCGGGGCTACACCGAGTTTGTCGCCGAGAGCCTTGCGATAATCGCCCATGGCCCAGTTACCATTGAGGATGGCGGCTGCTTTGCCTTCAGTGAAGGGAGCGAGACCATCAGCATCATTCTTGGGCCAGCTGTTTGTCTTGGCGACCTGCCACAGATCATTTTGATATGAAACTGCAGCTGCGACTTTGGCTTGATTGTCAGCAGCTGAGACGAAGTTGAAGCTATCATCAAAGATCTTGCCGCCGAAGGAGCCGAAGAAACCAAATCCCTGGTAGCAGCCAACATTAAAGACAACTTCTGTACCGCCTTCCATCAGAGCCTTGAGCTCGTCAGTTGTTGCAGGAGGAGTTTTGATAAGATCCTTGTTATACCAAAATGCCATTGCCTTCAAGGATTCAGGAAGACCATACAACTTGCCATCGTACATCATACCGCCCTGGGAGAGTTTGCTGTAATCGCCGAGTTTGCCAGCAGCAATGTCGGTGATGTCCATGATCAAACCACCACGGACTTCGGCGCCGAGGTTATCATTCGGGGCGATGAACATATCAGGCCCGCCGCCGGCAGCGACATCAGTTTCGTACTTGGTGAAAATGTCATTGAAGGGAACTTGAAGAACGTTGATCTTGATATTGGGCAGGTCTTTTTGTGCATTTGCGAGGATCGTGGTCAATGCAGTTTCCTCAGCAGAGCCTGTACCGTATGCGTGCCAGAATGTCACTTCACCTTTTGTAGATGATGGGCCGCCACCACCACAAGCCGTGAGTACCATGCTGGCAACTACTAATAAACTAAATAACAAACTAAATTTTTTCATTTTTCTTCTCCTTACAAATATATGGTTTTGATTAAGCTCGACGATACTTACAGTAATATTTTATCATGATGTATCGGGTAAATTTACTATCACCTCCTTTAATTCAGTTGGGGCTGCCTGTTTTATTTCAGCCGATAGAATTTCTTTTGAAACAGGTTTTTTTCTTTCCGTTGCTTCGTGTATGGCAATGTTGATCGCCTGCACGGTAGCGCCTATCAATGAGGAACGTTGCCCAAGCATGGCTGTCGTAATGTGGACACTTTGTTCAGAAGTATGCAAGGAACGATCGCGGACGGACTGACGAATGGATGTGGTTAGCAGGTCGCCGGCTTGTGCGACTCCGCCGCCGATGATCACTGCGCCCGGGTTGAATAAATTGACCAGACCCGCAATGGCAATTCCGATAAATGTACCTGCGCGCATAATAATTTCCTGCGAAGGCAGATCACCGCGCCGCGCAGATTCTGCTACTTCCTGTGCAGTTAGGCTTTCGATGGGGATTTTGGATAATAAAGTACGCTTGCCAGATTCAACGATTTTCCTCGCTTGAAGCGCAATTGCATTGCCTCCGGCAACGGCTTCCGTACAGCCGTGGTTTCCACAAGTGCAAAGCGGTCCCTTTTCTTCAACTGTGATGTGACCGATCTCGCCGGCGGAACCTGTGGTACCGCTGTAAATTTGTTGATTAATGATAAGGCCTGCGCCGATACCGCTTCCTACTTTTATAAAGGCGAGATTTTTTTCCCCGCGGCCTGCTCCATACGCCCATTCACCTAATGCACCGAGTTCAGCATCGTTATTAAGTGACACAGGACATCCCCATTCTTTTTCCAGAGTTTTGCGGATCGGAAATCTATCCCAGCCTGGCATGATGGGTGGTGAGAGTACCATGCCCGCATCTTTGACCACTGGGACCGGAACGCCAACGCCGACTGCCAGGATCTTAGAAATGTTGATCCCAGAACGATCCAGCAGTTCTTGCATAATACGGCTCACTTCTGCGAGACAAACTTGTGGACCTTGTTTAATATCAAAAGGCAGGGAGATTTCCTCAATAATTTTCGCTGAAAAATCTGCGATTGCAATGTTTATGTGTGTAGCCCCCATATCCACTGCTGCAACCAAACCACGTTTCGGGTTGATCTCAAGTACAACTGGTGGACGACCGTTGGGTATGGCGCGGCTTTCCGCTTCCAAAATAATACCATTCTCGATAAGATCGTTAATGATCAATGTTACAGCGGCGCGGGTTAAATCCATTTTCCCCGCCAGATCTGTCCTTGAAATGCCTATGGTGGTAAAGCGAATCAAGTCAACTGCGGAATGTTTGTTAAAATTCTTAATATTTTTATTCTGGGAAATCCAATAAAACATATTTACTGCGCTTTAGATACTAATAAGAAAAAGGTTTGATTTTCAAATAATAACACAGTTCTGTATTTTTTCAAATGTATTAACAAATAAAAACCTATTATCCTTCCTCTATTAAATAAATAAGCCGATACGCAACAAACTTAGCGCACCGGCTTATAAAACTCTGTTAAGTCTTTGGCTATCGAACTGCTTCTTCAGTGGTCGCGTCAAAGATATGGAATTTGCCCATGTCAAAGATGACATCGGTTTCATGCCCAACTCGTAAATGTGAGCGTGGGTCAACACGGCCAACAAATACATTCTTGCCGCTCACCAGATAAAGCAAAGTTTCATTTCCCATCAACTCGGTCACGTCAACTTTTGCTGTAACTTTTTCACCGTAAATATTTGACGGAGCGAATTCAGGGTCATGGATATTCTCAGGACGAATGCCGAAGATCACATTCTTGCCATCCATCCCTTTATAAGGGCCAGCCAGGTCGTTCGGAATTTGAACTTTGAAATCGCCAGAGTCCACGTATATCTTGTCGCCGTTTTTTACGATCTTGGACGGGAAGAAGTTCATGGCGGGTGAGCCGATGAAGCCGGCTACGAATAAATTATTAGGGTGGTCATACAGGTTCTGAGGTGTATCAAGTTGTTGTAAATTTCCCTTGTTGATCACCGCGATGCGCGTCGCCATGGTCATCGCTTCGGTCTGATCATGCGTGACATAGATGAAGGTCGTCTTAAGGCGCTGATGCAGCTTGCTGATCTCGGCACGCATTTGCACGCGCAATTTCGCATCAAGATTTGAAAGCGGTTCATCAAACAAGAAAACTTTTGGTTCGCGCACAATAGCGCGACCAACCGCTACGCGCTGACGTTGACCGCCGGAAAGCTGGCGCGGTTTGCGTTGAAGAAGTTCCTGGATGCCCAAAATATCTGCTGCTTCATTTACACGCCGCTTGATATCTTCCTTGGGTGTCTTGCGAAGCTTGAGACCAAAAGCCATATTGTCATAGACAGACAGATGTGGGTATAAAGCGTAAGACTGGAAAACCATGGCAATGTCGCGATCTTTTGGCGCTACATCATTAACTGTGCGCTCACCAATTTTGATCTCACCACTTGTGATCTCTTCCAGTCCTGCCAGTAATCGTAGGGCAGTGGTTTTGCCACAACCCGACGGTCCGACCAAAACAAGGAATTCCTTGTCCTCAACATTAATGTTGAGGCTTTTGATGATTGTCAGGTCACCAAATTTTTTCTCGACGTTCTGAAATGTAACGCTTGCCATAAGTTCCTCCAGTTTTTAGAATATAGTGATGTAATTATAATCACAAAACTATATTAGAGGCTAACGGGTTTTTCACTTTCAGCAGCTTGGAGCAAGGCCAGGATCGCGGTAGTGTTTGCACGGCTGTCTGTTAAGGAAATTCGCGGCGGTTGGTTGTTCAAGACCGCGTCGCACATATCTTCCACTTCGCCAAGATATAGCTCGCTGCCATTTATTTTTATCGTTTGTATTTCATCGTTGCGATTAAGATAAATTTTGTTTTTGAGACCAGGTTTGAAAGGATTGGGAATATTCAACGTGGCTTCTGTTCCAACAATTTCGATGAACGAACGCGATGGGGATTTGAATCCGCTGTCAAACTGCATGTGGATTCCATCCTGAAATCGCATCTGCCCGATGAACGAATCATCGCTGCCGCTTGCAATTGTGGACTGCCAGCCAAACACGTCAACAGGCTCAGCGCCGACGATCATACGTGCGTACGAGATGGGATAGCAGCCTACGTCCCAAATACTGCCGCCACCCATTTCTTCCATCCAGCGGAAATTTCCTTCGCGAGTCAGTGTGAAAGTGAACGCGCCTTTAATGAGTTGAAGCTTTCCCAAGGCGCCGCTATCAACGAGCTCTTTTACCTTCAAGGTTTGCGCGTGATGACGATACATGAATGCTTCGGCCAGGATCTTACCCGATTCTTTTGCGGCTAGAGCCATTGCGTCCAATTCTTCGAGGGTTAGTGCGATTGGTTTTTCGCATAAGACATGTTTGCCTGCGTGCAGGGCCTTGATCGTCCATTCTGCGTGAAGATGATTGGGTAATGAATTGTAGATCACATCAACGTCAGGGTTGGCGAGCAGGTCTTTGTAGCTGCTATGCGCGCGCGGAATATGCCACTCGCGCGCGTAACTTTCAGCGGAAGAAATGCTCCTCGAAGCAACGGCCAGCAAGCGGGTCCGCTTTGAGGCGCGCAGGGGTTTGATCAATGCGCGGTTAATTTTGGCAGTCGAGAGCAGTCCCCAGTTAAGTATTTTGTCCATTTGAAATCCTGTTCAAAAGTATGGTGACCGATATAAGTAACATCATCATAAAGACAGCGATGATCGAGAATCCAATTTGTAAACCAAATAAGTCACTGCTCCATGCGATTACCCACGGACCAATAAGCCCGCCGACGCCTGCAAAGGTAAAGAGGACACCGAGAATAGTGTTGGCGTTTTCTGTGTGCATGTCTGAAACCGCGGCTGTGAGCGTGGGGAAGATGATCGAAAGGAAGAGGCCTGTGGATGGCAATAGAAAAGAAATTTCTTTTGGGCCGTACAATCCGGCGCAGATGCAGAATATTCCGCCCATAGTCATGAAAAGGATCGAACGTAAATAGCCGATGCGGTGAACAAAGAATCCGCCGATCAATCGCCCGAGCATCATCAGGGCAAAGAATAGCGAGAGTGCTTGATTACTTTGAGTCACTGGCGAGTTGCGGATTTGTTGGAGGAAGGTGACCAGCCAGGATGCAAAACCGATCTCTGCCGCGACATAAAAAGCTATGGCTACATAGAACCAGGGGAGTTGTCCTTTGAATGCGATTTTCGGAATATGGCGGAAGTCAAGTTGTGTTTTCTCCTCCGTTTTGGGAAAACGAAGAAAGATAAAAATAAATACGAACATGGCGATCAGCAGGATATCCCACCGATAGATCGCGCGCCAGGAGATGCTTTGGCTTAATAACCAGCCTGCGAAGAGCGGTGCGACTAATGATCCTAATCCGTGAAGGACTGCCATCATGTTGAGGTAAAGACCTTTGCGTTCGTGGTGCAAGCTGACGATGATTGCGTTGGGGCCAAGTTCGAGTGCGCCGAGTCCAAGCCCTAGCACGAATAGCGAGCCCGCAAGCAATATTGCAGATTGGAAAAAACTATATCCACCGACGCCGATTCCGAGAAGTACGCCTGCTAGAAGAATTACGCTTTTTAATCCAAAACGGTCTGCTAGAATTCCAGTAATCAACGTGGCAATCAGAAACCCAAAATATTCGCCGAAGAAAATATTTCCGCCTGTGCCGTAGGTGATATGTAGCTCGGCAAGCATGGAGGGCAGGGTGGGGCCTTTGAGGTTGTCTGTGAATCCGAAGACAAAGAAGGATAGGAAGCAGCCGGCGGTCAGGAGGAGGATTGTAGTTTTGGTGGATTTAGTTTGCATGATGAAGGAAATTATAACGGGTTTGGCTACGTAATAAGCCAAACCCGTTATCGAGAGTTTAATTATTTGTGTTCTACGCCAGCGAAACCCCGATCAATCTTCCAATACCATATGTCAAGACTGCTGCGATCAACCCGACCAGCACCTGGCGCGTCCCTGAAAATAATATGCCGCGCCCGGTCATTAATGTGATCGCCGCGCCAATGATAAATAAACCTACACCACTGATGGCCATGCTTAAATAAATTGCAAGGCTCCCGCTCCAAAAGAAGAATGGGAAGATGGGGAAGACAGCACCGACTGCAAATAAGATAAATGAAGTAAATGCCGCTTCATATGCAGACCCTCCTAATTCTTCCGGGTCGATGCCAAGCTCTTCGCGTGCCAGTGTGTCCAAAATGCTGTCTTTATCAGCCATCATATGCGCGGCTAATTCGCGGGCGCGATCTTCAGGCAATCCCTTTGATTGATAGATTAGCGCGAGTTCTTCCTGTTCTTCTTCGGGACTATTGGC
>CAIWRB010000093.1 GCA_903914955.1 uncultured Chloroflexota bacterium
CTTCAAACGAATCTCTATGCCGTTCACAAGTACCTTGCGGCGATACTTCGGACAAAAAACAACATGGTACTTACAGGAGTAGAAAATATGACGATTGCTTTTATAAGTTTGTGCGCTCACAACAGTTAGTATACAGCTAATCGATGTATACTACAAGCAAAACCATTCCTTACATCTCCACTGCTAAAACAGGTAGCTTTACGGAACATTTGGTAAAATCGCTAACATGCCTTCACAAAAATACATATCTCATCTTTCTTTTCCGCTGAATTTATTTTTCTTTTCACTGATAATCACACTCATCACCTCCTGTGCAACTCCCACAGCGGTACCGCTATACTTTCCAACCTATGATCCCTTTCTGCCGATCGAAGGAACTGCAGCTGAACTTCCCACTACCCCAAACCCCAATGCCACAAGACCGCCCACTCCAACGCGTGTGCCTTTGACCGTTTCACCACAGGCCAGAAATTCCGCGGGTCAACCCGTCGGCACTCCCACTCCCGACCCGAAGCACACTCTGCCGACTCCGCGCCAGAATGCGGATCAGTATGTAGTTCAATCTGGAGATACATTGGGCCTCATCGCCCAAGCGTATGGGATCAGCGTGACCGCATTAATGGAAACCAATAAAATTACTGACCCAAACCTCCTGGAAGTCGGCACTACGCTCGCCATTCCTGCTCCGAATCCTGCAGATGCAGGAACAGCTTTCAAGGTCATCCCAGATTCGGAATTGGTGTACGGCCCAGCCAGTATATATTTCAACATCAAAGATTTTATTCAAAGCCAGAACGGATATCTCGCTGATTACATTCAGGATGTGAATGGTACACCGATGACTGCAGACGAGATCGTTTTTTTTGTTGCAAGCAATTATTCAGTTAATCCGCGTTTGCTTCTGGCATTGCTGGAATATCAAAGCGGCTGGGTCACCAATCCCGTGCCTTTCAACACAACCTATCCGATGGGTTTGCAGGATGAAAACCATACCGGCTTATATCGTCAACTGACATGGGCGGCGGACAATTTAAATCGTGGCTATTATCCATGGAATGCGAACACGATCTCCACATGGGTATTAAATGACGGCACGATAATCCCTGTTGATCCAACCATCAATGCAGGGACAGCCGCAGTACAAAATTTCTTTGCTCAACTCGATGACCGCGCAACCTGGGAGAAGGATGTGGCCGGCACAGGTTTACTCCTCACCTATTTTGTTTTCTTTGGGAATCCATTCAACTACGCGATTGAGCCGCTCGTCTCACCCTCTATCACACAACCTCCAATGACCCTTCCATTCGAAATCGGCAACACCTGGTATTTTACAGGCGGACCGCATGGCGGTTGGGATTCAGGTTCCGCGTGGGCTGCACTCGATTTTGCTCCACCCGGGGAACTGGGGTGCGCCACATCTCCGCTTTGGGTTGTCGCCAACTCAAATGGATTGGTAGTACGTGCATCAGATGGCGCGGTGCTCCTCGATCTTGATAATGACGGCTATGAACAGACAGGATGGGTGATCCTGTTCATGCATATCGCCGCAGAGGACCGTGTGCAGGCCGGCCAGTATCTATTCAAAGGCGAACGTATCGGTCATGCATCCTGTGAAGGCGGATTTTCAAACGCAACCCATGTACATGTTGCCCGAAAATTTAACGGTGAATGGATCGCAGCTGATGGCCCGATGCCATTCAACCTTGAAGGCTGGATAGCCAGCGGAACGGGCAGAGAATATGATGGTTTTATCACGAACGGATCCAAATCCATCGAAGCATTGGATAGAGCCGATCAACTAAATCAGATCTCACGTTAATTCATCCAAACTTAATCTAGGCGGATATAATTCACCCATTATGCATCGCACCTTTGTATTTATCGTTATCCTTTCGTTGATATTATCAGCCTGTGCAACGACTCCTTCCATTTGGGGAGTCCCACCAACCCCCACAACAGAAGCTCCGACTCAAGACCTGCTTCGCCCCGACCCTTTTGCTGCTCAAGACAACCCGGTCATTTTCCCTACTTCGACAAATACGCCAGCCATCGAAATAAAAACACCAGCAGTCATCACCGCAACTTCCAAAGCAAATAACATAACGCCGGTCACTACTCCAGAATCAACAAGAACACCTCTGTTTGATACCGCTCCATTTTTATACTACGCCCAAAGCGGAGATATGCTGTCAGCAGTTGCAAACCGCTTCGGCGTAGAAGAGAACGAAATCACGTCAAACGCAGACCTGACCAAGACTACTCTGATAGATCCCGGCACGCTTCTTGTTATTCCAAATCACGTCACGGAACCAACCACACCGAACATTCAGCTCATGCCTGATGCAGAGATCATCTTCTCCATGACTGCCAAAGATTTTAATGTGAAAGATTTTGTACAAAAAGCAAATGGCCATTTAAGTACCTTCAGGGATTATTTGGGTTCAACCGGCGCAATAGATGGAGATAAAGCCATAGACCGTCTCGCAATCGAAAACTCCATAAATCCCCGCCTGCTGCTCGGCCTGCTGGAATATGAAAGCCGCTGGGTGCGCGGCGAACCTGTGGACATTCTTCACACTGAATATCCAATGGGATTCAACGATTATCACTTTAAAGGCATGACTGTGCAAATGGTATGGGCCATTAACACCATGTCGATTGCGTACTATGGCTGGCGCGCAGGTACGCTAACCCATTTAAAATTTCCTGATGGGGCTACACTTCGCATTGATCCGCGCCTGAATGCCGGTACGGTCGCCATTCAATATTTATTCTCAATTACCCACAGCCAATCGCAATGGGCGCAGATCCTCAATCCTGACTCTGGTTTCCCGTCCATGTACAAGGAAATGTTCGGCGACCCGTGGGCGCGCGCCGAGGCAGTAAACCCGATCTTTCCTTCAGCTTTAAACCAACCCACGCTTGTACTGCCTTTTGTACCAAATACAAAGTGGAGTTTAACCGGCGGTCCACATAATGGTTGGGGACAGCTCAGTGTACAAATTTATGGAGATTTCCACAGTGTCTATGCCGCCATAGATTTTGCTCCAGCCGCAGCCCGCAGCGGCTGCGAAATATCGCCAGCCTGGGTTACTGCCTCCGCGCCTGGGCTTGTCGTCCGCTCAGAAAATGGAGCGGTCATGGTTGATCTGGATGGAGATGGCTACGAACAAACTGGATGGAATCTTCTTTACATGCACATCAGTTCGCAGGAACGTGTAAAAGTCGGAACTTGGCTGGAGACAAATGACCGCATTGGTCACCCTTCCTGTGAAGGCGGTGTATCCACCGGTACGCACCTTCATTTTGCAAGAAAATATAACGGAGAGTGGGTCACTGCCGATGGGCCGATCCCATTTATCCTGAACGGCTGGCGTGTTGTCGCAGGTGATAAGGCATATGAAGGCAAGCTTGTCCGAGGCGACGAAGTAGTTATCGCTGACCCGAATGCAGAAAGCAAGTCAAATATTACCCGCAAACCAGATGAATAAATTTTTAAGTATTCTGTCAGTTATTCTGATCACAACACTTTTAATCACATCCTGCGATCTACAAAGACCATATCCAAGCCTTTTAATCGTCCCTACATCAGACCAACCGCAAAACTCAAGCGTTCCTGTTTCTGAACAAACCCCGCTGCCAACCCGTACAACTTATATACCCGGTGAATTGGTGGATTACACGGCGCAGACTGGCGACACACTTCCCGCGCTGGCAAAGCGCTTCAACACCTCGGTCGGGGAAATCCTGCAAGCCAATACTCAGATCCCGAGTGATGCCACCACCATGCCGCTAGGCATGCCCATGAAGATCCCAATTTATTATCTTGCATTGTGGGCAAGTCCTTTTAAGATTCTTCCTGATCACGCATTCGTCAACGGCCCAACATCCATTGGTTTTAATACCGCGGCTTTTGTTGCATCTCAACCCGGCTGGTTAAAGGATTATCGCGTCTACGTAAGCGGTGAATGGCGCTCCGGAGCAGAAATGGTCGACTATATCGCCACCAATTACAGTATTAGTCCACGACTCTTGCTGGCGATCCTCGAATATCAGGGCGGTGCACTCACACAGCCCGGTATACCCGAAAAGAAAAATTTGCTTGGACTCAAACGTCAATTTTGGACCTCTCATTATCTTCAACTTGTGTTGGCTGCCAATGAACTAAATAACGGCTATTATGGTTGGAGGTCAGGAACCCTGCTTGAATTTAAAGATGTTGACGAATACTTGATCAGACCCGACCCGTGGCAAAATGCCGCATCTGTTGCAATCCAGTATTACTACTCGAAAATCTATGCCGGAGATAACTACGCGTTCGCCACTGGAGCTGAAGGTTTTTCCCTAACATACTCGAAAATATTTGGCGATCCGTGGAGTGACCCGACAGTTCTCATTCCCGGGAGTTTACGACAGCCTGCATTTAAATTCCCATTCCCGAACGATCAAACTTGGTCATACACTGGCGGACCACATACAGGCTGGGGCACAGGCGAACCATTTGCAGCAATTGACTTCGCACCGCCTGCGGAAAAATCCGGTTGTGTAACGGCAGGAAGTGTAAATTTCTCGATAGCCATGGCTGACGGTCTGGTCGTACGCTCCAGCATTGATGGCATCGCGCTTGATCTTGATAAGGATGGAGATGAACGTACGGGCTGGGTTATTTTCTACCTGCATCTTGCCGCAGACCAGCGCGCTCCACTTGGCGCGGAGTTAAATGCTGGAGATCTGATCGGCTATCCATCCTGTGAGGGGGGTCACTCGACAGGTACACATGTGCACATCGCGCGTAAATATAATGGTGAATGGATCGTTGCTGATAGCGCCATCCCATTCAATATAAATGGCTGGGTCACACACATTGGCAGCCGTGATTATCTTGGGACGCTTACCAGAGGCAGCTCAATCGTGACCGCCTGTGACTGCTCTGATGCTGATAGTTCCATTCGTTCAGATCCCCCTTAAAATAAATGATCGTCATTGCAAAGTTCGCAATAACGATCTGATCACCAGCGCCTTTTTTGGGTGTATTCGCCAGCCTACTCCGAAATAATTTCGCTCACATATTTTTCAAGATTCTTTTTTGAAATACCGCCGATCCACATTAAGCGGACTCTTCCAGTTCTGTCAATGACATAGGAACTGGGCAAGTTGGACGTATTGAATTCACGCTCGGCTAGATACTCAATATCCAACCAGACTGGGAAGGTCAAACCAAATTCGTCAACAAATGGTTGTACCACCTCGCGAGTTTCCTCCTGATCGATTGCGATCAGCTCAAAGCCATCCTTTTTGTGCTTTTCATAAAAAGCCTGCAAAGTGGGCATCTCCTCCTTGCAGGGAGGGCACCAAGTCGCCCAGAGATTAACCAAGACCACACTGCCAACGTGCTCTTTCAACGATACCGGCTTCCCGGCGAGATCTTCAAGACTCAACTCGGGAGCCGCAAAATCCACTTGGACAGGAACAGCCGAAAAGTCCTGAACAGAAGCGGATGGGCCATTCTGCAGCATAAAGAAAAGCATGATTCCGAGCGAGATAAATCCTACTCCTATCAAAATCATTGCAAAAAAACGTGTTCGGGATATAAGGGAATTTGATGTCATTTTTTTTCCTTTATCCAAAGTATAACCGAGGAAAAGAAATGTATTAATCAGGAAGGGAAAAATGTCATAGACTTTAGGATGTTTGGTACTAGGAAGTTGTCCAGACGTTGATTAATATTCAATGAAATGTTTGAATCATTTACGCGCACCCCACTTTTTAAAAATCTCGAACCTGCTCAAACAGCATTACTAAGAACTCTCTTCGAGAATTTTTCCTGTCCAACTGAAACAATGATCTGTAAGCAGGGGAACCCGGCTATCCACTTATATCTACTCTTAGAAGGAACTGTGTTGATCCAATATAAACCCTATGATGGGCCGCCGATCACGGTCACACGCCTGTCTTCAGGAGATGTGTTCGGATGGTCAGCTGTGATCGGGAGTCCTCATTACACATCGAGCATCATAAGCGCATCAGACGTGAAGGCAGTTCGCATCCGGGGAATAAGGTTACGAAATCTTGTCAATGAACACCCTGAAACAGGGCAAATTATTCTGGACCAATTGGCGCAAGTGGTTTCTCCACGCTGGAAAAATGCACATACAGAGGTACAATCAATATTAAAGGACAGGCTTACAGGTACAAAAAATAATAAGTACGATAAAAAGGAGGCAGGTATGGATACTCCAATTCTACAGACCCAAGAAACCCAATTAC
>CAIWRB010000094.1 GCA_903914955.1 uncultured Chloroflexota bacterium
ATCCTGAATAAAGGCCTCTTGAACAGGGTGCAGATGTTCTCCATTCGCCAGACCTTCCACGGTGATGATTTCCGCATTATGCGCCCGAGGGGCTGGAACCATACAAGCCATTACAGCCGTCCCGTCTAAAAATACAGTGCAAGCTCCGCATTCGCCTTCTGCACAACCCTCTTTTGTTCCAATTAAGCCGGCATCTTCCCGCAATAAGCGCAGAAGGGTTTTCTCGGAGCCGCTTGTAAAAGTATATTCTTTCCCATTTATTTTTGTTTGGATGGCAGAACCGTTAATGTGGGTCGTGCTTGATGTCTTGGGTAGCTCGGATGGTCTGGAATTTCCCATGAGCGTAATGGGGGTATCTGGCATGCCAGTTTGTTCCTGACCTGTAGCAATTGATTGTAATCCACGGATTGTAAATACCCTTACCATTTCACGACGATAGTCCGCTGATCCGCGGATATCATCAATGGGTTTTGCGTCTTCGCGGGCTAGTTCCGCAGTCTTGGCAATCACTTCTTCTGTAAGCGTTTTTCCTATCAGGTAAGACTCAGCCGTGGTCGCATGAATAATTGTTGGCGCGACCGCCCCGAGCGTCAGCGCTGCATGCTTGATAATCCCCGCGTCGAAATCTAGAATGATTGCCAGATTTACAACCGAGATTGCCTGGGCACGCCGTAAAGCAATTTTGACAAATGTGCCACGTTGATTAGTGCTCAAGCCTTTGAAGGCGATATCCACAAGCATTTCGTCGGATTGTAAAACTGTTTTGCGAACACCTTTGTAAAAATTTTGCAGGTTGACCCGGCGTTCACCATGGATAGATTTCAAAATTACCCAGGCATCGAGAGCCATGAGCGGTGTAATGGTGTCATTTGCGGGTGAAGCGGTGATAAGGTTGCCGGCCACCGTAGCGCGGTTGCGAATTTGGGGGGCGCCCACTTCCCAACTTGCTCGAACAAGGGGGTATGCTTTTTCGCGAAGCAATTTGGAAATGGCCACATGGTTGTGAGTGACCAGCGGGCCAAGATGGATGATTCCATCTTCATCCTGGGTGATTCGGTTCAGACCAGGAATGCGCGAGATATCTATGATGCACTCGATACCAGCGCGCGCGCCGCGTTCTAGTTCAAGGATCAGATCTGTTGCCCCTGCAATGATGCGGGCTTTTGAACCTTTCTCAGATAAAAGCCGGATGGTTTCGTCGATAGACAAGGCGGTAATGTATTCATTCCACATAGATGTTCCTCCAAGTATTGTGCATGGTTTCACTTCGCCCAATTAAATCACAGATTCGGTAAGTTTGTCATACAAATAAAAACAGGCCCTACAAGTTTTTTTAAACCTGCAGGGCCTGTTTTTATGGATTATTTTGAACCATTGAATATTTCGTAGCGTTGCTCGTAAGTGGTAACCGCTTGGCGGGCCAGGGTTACCAGGTTGCGGATTGCTGCCGGAAGGCCTTCAATCCCTCCCATGGACGCTTCTACAGTGTCAATGGCGTTTTTAATTTGGTCCGCAATATCAAAAAAGGCGGCGTCAAAGCTGTAAATCTTGGCAAGTTCAGCCTCATTGATTTTGACCGCATCCAACAAGCCTGAATAACCGTATGTGGCATTGCGGATCTTATCGGTAAAAGTACGGATCTGAAGTGCTGCCTTTTCAAGATCATCGATGAATTCTATGTTTCCTTGACTAATTATGTCCGCTTGAAGTGCTGAAAGTCGTTTATAAAGCTCTTCAAACTTTCGCGCAACCGTGTCGCGCAAGAGTTTATCGGCAGCGCGCCGGTTTTCGCGTTCAATGTATCCACTGAAACCCGGAATGTATGAAGCCAATTTTTTAAAAGGGTCCTGGTCTCCGGTAACACGTCCGAAAAAGTCGCTCATTGTTTCCTCCTGAGAAAACTGCGATTTGGAAGGATTTTACTTATTATAGCCTGACTTTATGGGTATAATCAAGTTGGTTTTCAAGCTACAAAACTATTTACGTTTCTGCCAGCCAGAAAGTTGCAAGATATTGATGTGTGCTGGTGAAATTCATTCCCAAGAAAGGATGGTTCTATGATTGTAACAACTAAGAAATTGTTTGAAGCAGCATATGGTAAATACGCCATTGGCGCCTATAACATCAATAACCTGGAACAGGCCATGGGCTTATTCCGGGGCGCTATTGAAAGCAAGGCTCCTTTTATTATTCAAATCAGCAAAGGGGCTCGATCTTATACTCACAAGAAAATGCTTGAGGGTCTTATTATTTCTGCCAATGAAGTTTTCCCTGAGGCAGTCTTTGCTGTTCATCTTGATCATGGAGATGAAGAATCTTGTTACGACTGTATCAATAGTGGTTTTTACAGCTCGGTTATGATCGATGCAAGCCATGAATCATTTGATAAGAATATTGAAATTACTCGCCGTGTTGTCGATGCTGCCCATGCCAAAGGCCTGGTTGTTGAAGCTGAATTAGGGCAGCTTGGAGGAGTGGAGGAGCATGTTGCCGTTGACGAGGCCAATGCCAAATTAACGGATCCGAGCCAGGCACGCGAGTTTGTCGAACGTTCTGGCTGCGATTCGCTTGCTGTGGCGATTGGTACGAGCCATGGTGCTTTTAAATTCAGCGGTACTCAAGGTTTGCATTTTGAAGTTCTCACGGAAATTCAAAAAGTTTTACCTGGGTTTCCTCTTGTCATGCATGGCTCAAGCTCTGTACCCCAGGAAGAAGTTGCCCGAATAAATAATGCCGGCGGAAAGCTGCTGGGCGCCAAGGGTGTTGATGACACCCAATTTAGGAAAGCTGCCACCCTGGGCGTAACCAAGATAAACATCGATACAGATGGCCGCCTGGTTTGGACACGCGTACATCGTGAATATTTCCGGGATAATCCTGATCAGTTTGATCTGCGCCCGGTTGGTAAAATATTTATGTCCGAGTATGCC
>CAIWRB010000095.1 GCA_903914955.1 uncultured Chloroflexota bacterium
AGAATGGGCTGGTCGTGCAGTCGTATTGGTTGATCCGCGCGGTACTTCGCAACGATGCTCTGGCTGTGGTTGGGTTGTTCAAAAAGATTTGTCAGTTCGTGTCCATGATTGTCCTTCGTGTGGTTTGATTCTTGATCGTGATTTGAACGCTTCGCTAAACATAGAAGCTCTCGGACTAGAGAGCCTGGGCCTTGCCCTGGAAGCCCCCGCCTTTAGGCGTGGGGAGTAGTCACGTTAATGAATTCCCTCACCCTCACAACTGAACAACTTCAAAAAATGATCGCGCATGTCCAAGCCCATGCGCCACTCGAGGCTTGCGGTCTTTTGGCAGGGCGAGGCTCAACAGTGGAATCTGTGCTTGCGGTGGCGAATCAGGCTCAAAGTCAGGTGAGATTCGTGATGGATCCCATCGAGCAGTACCAAGCATTCGAATGGATCGACTCAAATGAACTGGACTTGATCGGGATCTTCCACTCGCATCCAAAGGGACCCGAAACTGTTTCGCCAACTGACATAACGCAGGCCGCCTATGCTGTCGTGCAGATCATCCTCGCGCCCGTGGAAAACGCGGAAATGTGGCGCGCCCGCGGTTTTTGGCTGGAGGCTGACTCCTATCGTGAAGTGATTTTACAGATTATCTAAGCAACCTTATTTCATTTTACGTGTTTTTATCACTACATTTCATCATATAGACATAATTCTCTGGAGGAGTTTCAATGCAAATCGCATTCAATATTGGGGTAATTTTTCTGGCTTATTTACTTGGCTCAGTCCCCTTTGGATTGCTAATCGTTAAACTAAAAACAGGAAAAGATATTCGTGAAGTGGAAAGCGGCCGCACCGGCGGAACGAATGCCATGCGCGCGGCAGGTTTTTGGGCTGGCATTTTCACCGCTATTCTCGATATTTTGAAAGGCGCTGCCGCCGTCTGGCTGGCTCAATGGCTTATAAAAGATAACCAGTGGGTGCATGTGATTGCGCCAATTGCTGCGATTCTCGGACATAACTATTCCATTTTTCTTGCGGAACGGACTGACAAGGGAAAATTCCGTTTACGCGGCGGCGCGGGCGGCGCGCCATCCATCGGCGGCGCCATGGGACTTTGGCCCGCTTCAGTCCTGATCATTCTGCCACTCGGCATGTTGACCTTCTTCACTATCGGTATCGCATCCATTACTACTATATCAGTGGCGTTATTTGCCATCATTGTCTTTGCAGTCCGGGCATTACTGTTTGGTGGTCAATGGGTAGATGTTTGGTATGGCGTCGGCGCGGAAATTTTACTCATGTGGGCATTGCGTCCAAATCTCAAAAAATTATTCGAAGGTAATGAGCGCGTGGTGAAATATAGTCTGAACGGCTGGTTGAGAGCGAAGCGTTAAGAGAAGAACGTCAGTGATCAATGAAAAATAGTGATTTGAGTCCTTGTCCTCTGACGCAAATAGCGCGCGTGAAACGATCTGCTTCTTTCGAATTATGTACAGACATAAGACTTATATTGACTTCTCAATATTCCCGCTACTTCCCATACCTCTTCTTTATCTCCGGCAGGAAATAATCATCGAAGAATCTGTCCACATCATAATCAGGTTTCCAGTTCCATTCGGAGCGGGCTAGTGAATCATCCACATCTTCAGGCCATGAATCAACGATGCCCTGTCGGCGCGGATTTGAGTCAAAGGTGATATTCGCATCGGGGAAAGCCTTGAGCGCGCGCTGACGGAATTCTTCGGCAGTGATGGCGAAGGCCGCAATATTGTAAACACTATTGGAAAGTTTCTCGCGCGCCACATCCATCAGCATCAAAAGGGATTTGATCGCATCCGGCATAGCCATGAAGGAAATTTTCGTGTCGGCGCGCACAAAACATGAATACGGTTTACCCTGCGTCGCAGCATGAAGCATCTCAGGACCGTAGTCACTGGTTCCACCGCTGGGCAGGGTGAAGGCGCTAACCAGCCCAGGAAAGCGAATCGCCCGAAAGTCGAGCATGACCGGCGGGTTCGCGTCCAAATGTTTTTGACCATAATATTTCCCGTAATACATCCCCAATTTTTCACAATACAATTTATTGCATCCGTACATGGTGTGCGGCATATTCCAATCATCTTCTTTAACCCCCCCCGCTTTGTTTTTCTCTACAATACTCGGCATCCCATAGGCGGCGATGGAACTTGGAAATAAGAACTTGACAGCCTTGCCATATTTTTCAGAACGATAGGCCGCCAGCATCAGCAGCTGCATCGTGCCTTCCACATTGATTCGATGCGCCTCTTCGGTTGCGACCTCAGCCTTTGATGAAAGCGAAGCCGCAAGATGAAAGATAACATCGAAATCGTAATCATAAAAAGTTTTGATCTTATAAACCAGATCCCCCTGTACATGCTCCGCCGAAAGTGTTTTGATCGAATCCGGCAGCGGCATAAAATCTGCAGTCACAATTCGATAGCCGCCCCGTTTCGCCAGTTCCTGTACGAGCGCCTGACCAATTTCACCGCACGCGCCTGTCACAAGCACTTGTTTTTCGCTCATGTTCGCTCCTTATATGCTAGAATAAAGTTTACATTATTTTACGACACAATCCATGAAAGCCTGTTATCAAAAATATCTTATATCATTACGAAGGCCTTCGTCATTGCGAGGACTATGCTCTGTTCTCGCAATGACAATGATCTTCACATCCTGCACCTCATTGGATTCTTTGAATGTTACGCCTGTTGAAATTCCTGCAACTGAGACAGTGCTTCCCTCACCGACCATAGACTGGTTCCCATCAACAGCCACTCCTACGCCGGGAGTTTTTGCCACCCACCCAGCCACCCCAGAGATGCGTCCCGGCCTCGGCGAAACCTCGGTCACTGACGATTTCTCCGACCCATCCATTTGGGACATTGCCGCATCTGATGAAGCCAGCGCAGCCATTGAAAACAACAGACTGGTCCTCGCCGCGCAAAGCGGAGTATATATGCTCAGCTTCCGTCACGATCTTGTACTGGATGATCACTACGCAGAGATCACCGCACGCCCAAGTTTATGCCGCGGCAATGATGAGTATGGAATTTTAATACGCGCCAGCACAGCTGCATATTATCGCATTGCATTATCGTGCAATGGAACAGTTCATGTTGACAGGCTGAACCATGGAACAAAACTGACTCTGCAAAAGCCACTTCCCAGCGGAGATGTGCCTCCGGGCGCGCCGAGCGAAGTCCGTATTGGGATATGGGCGGTCGGTGCAGAAATGCGTCTATTCCTGAACGGACGCTATCAGTTCAGCATCCGCGAGCCAAGTTTCCCAAGTGGAACGATCGGGGTCTTCGTTAGCTCAGCCGGTGACACCGCCGTAATCGTATCGTTCTCGAATCTGGTGATCCAAAATGTGGATTACATCCTGCCAACCAGAACACCGCTGCCATAATAGATTGGTGATTTTGGATTTCCAACAATGATCAACTCTTCGAATTTCATCCATATCTCATATACCCCTGACCTTACTGAAGGCGGGATCGCGTATGCGCTGCGGTCTTTGCTTTATTCTATTGATGATACAAGCGAAAACATCTACGACCGGCTGCGCCGCTTGGTGGCAGAAGCGGCTGTGGAACTGGCGTTTCGGCGCCATCTTTCACAGCAGGCTGTTCCCTTTGACGTAACATCTGCAATGCCATTCACCAACCCGGGCAAATTTTTTGTTGAACTTGGCAGACATCGCTGTGATATAAAATCGTTTCTTGTTTCACGTCGCGATCAAATTTCAGAAATACATCGCAACCCAAACGTGATCTTGAACGCGCCCGCGCTTGTGCTGTCAGATCATCACATGATCGATGGGCATACAGATAACGATCTTTATTTATTCGCATTTCTTTCAGGGGTGATCGCGGCTTCGCAGGATGATCTTAAAAAAGTAATTAAAACAAACCAACCGCATTATTTGATGTATGCCATGCCGGCAGCGTGGCGCAAACCGTTGAAATGGAATCCACTTGGGCCGCTAGTTTTGAAGTCCGAATCAGAGGCACAGCTGCTGATCAAAATCAGCGGGCAGGATGGGGCGCGGGAGTTTTTTACGCGGCTGGTTAATCTGCCGTCGAAAACACGTGTTACCATCGAAGATCCTTTTTATTCGATCACATCGGTTCATGCCAAAAATATGCCTTCGGCGCGTTTGGGAATTCATAGTCGGGCATATCCGCAAACGCATATGATCTCAGCGTTTGATTGGGGTAATATTTGGGTGTACGGCATGCAGATCATCCTGACGGGTTTTATTCCACGCGGCGAGTTTCGGCAGCGCGCGAAAATGCTCGCGCCGAATTCGCATGTCTTCCAATATGATCATACAAAAACAAAGAATCTGGCCGTGCCGGTCTCAAATTTGAATCCATTAGAGGATCGGTTCACGCGTGTGCAGGAATGGAAAGCCGCCCAGGCGTGAAAAAATTGACCAGTAATTGACCATGAATCTGCATGATTTTCCCCTTGCTTATTCGTTTTTAAGGTAATATTATGAACATAGAACATGGAATCTACAAAACAAGAACCTATTCCCAAACCTGACCCAAGACCTGCGCGAAAAACAACAGCCAAACCGCGCATCTCAAACGCGTTTACAACCACATTGGGTGTTGCGATCCTGGTCGCGACTCTCTTTACCGCGTGGACTCCAGCGAGTATATTCTCAAACAACTTTGAAGAGCAATTGCTTTTGATGCTCACACCGCAAGTGGAAAAGAATCCAATCATCATTACCTCTCAGCCGCAGTTGCGCATTGGCATTGTCGCGGGACATTCCGGCAACGACTCGGGCGCTGTGTGCTACGACGAAAATGGGCAAGTGACGCTTACAGAAGCCGATGTGAATAGCAAGATCGCCAACCTCGTGAAGGATAATCTGGTCGCGGAAAGCTATCAAGTTGACCTACTCAACGAGTTCGATACGCGCTTGAACGGGTATCGCGCCGTGGTGCTTCTTTCCATTCATAATGACTCCTGTGAATATGTAAACGACCAGGCGACAGGTTTCAAGGTGGCTTCATCGCTTGATACGCATGATATCAACCGAGCGCAGCGTCTCACCGCATGTCTGGTAGATAGGTATGAACACACCACGGGAATGACCTTCCATGCGGGCAGCATCACCGGCGATATGCGCGAATATCATGCCTTTTCTGAAGTTGACCCGAATACGATCACAGCAATTATTGAAACCGGATTTTTATATCTCGACCGTGAAATACTTACCACCGAAACTGAGCGGGTGGCACAGGGAGTAACTCAGGGGATCCTGTGTTTCCTCAAGAACGAAAGCGTACCGCCGACACCACTCCCGACAGTTGCACCATGAACAATTCGCCCGATTCTCCACGACGAGGCAAGTTATACCCAGCGTTGATCATTTTCCTGATCTGTACTGTGGTCGGAGTTGCGGCATGGACGGCAAGTTCATCCCCTGCATTTGGTTTGACGAGCGAGGCGCCAACCCCCACGCATTCAAGTCCGTTTGCATTGGCGCAGATCGCAAAACCTACCTACACACCATCCCCAACCATTCCGCCCTCTGCGACCCTCCAGCCGACAAACACACCCGAATCATTGGCAATTGCAGAGATCGTGCTAGATACGCCAACCACCGAATACACCGCGCCGATAAATCCATCCGCCGCAATCTCAGCTCCATCTTATAGTGGAAACAAATACATTCTGGTGGACATCTCTGAACAACACATGTATGTATATGAAGGCGATACGATTATTTATAGCTTCGTCTCGTCCACTGGAATGGGAAACGCCACACGCGTTGGATTGTTCAGTGTGTTGGATAAAATCCCGAGCGCTTACGGAGCCACCTGGGATATCTGGATGCCGAACTGGCTTGGCATTTACTACTCTGGCAGTTTGGAAAATGGGATTCACGCCCTGCCAATCCTTCCAAACGGAGCAACTTTATGGGAAGGATATTTGGGTGTGCCAATTTCCTTTGGATGCGTGGTGCTCGGAACGTATGAAGCTCAACTCCTCTATGATTGGGCAGAGCTCGGCACACCTGTTGAGATTCAATGGTAACCAACAGATCTTTTCGAAAGTCTAAGGCTTTTAATTTAACCTTGATGGCTCCTAATTACGTCTATATGCTTACTTTACCGAAGGTGACCCATGAATGATCGTTTTATCGAATCTCGTGAAGCTTTATCGTACGCCCGCCAGGCTTTGAAAAATGGATCCATGGCAGAAGCGCGTCAATGGGCGGAACGCGCTGCCGAGCTTGCCCCTCAGAGCGAAGATCCGTGGCTGGTGCTTGCGGCGGCGGTCAGCCCGTCCGAAAGTATGGAGTACATCCGCAAGGCGCTGGAGGCTAATCCGGATAGTCTGCGCGCAAAGAAGGGGATGGAATGGGCCATGCAAAGGGTCAACCAGACTCCAAAAGATGGGGCCAGCCCAAGGAAACAGGAGCAGGTCAGGGAGCCGGTAAAGAACGGAAATGTAAAAAATCCCAAGAAGCGTAAGCTGCTCCCCATCCTGTTGATCGTGATGGGATGCGCTGTCTTTTTATTTGCGGCATGGTCGGCGGTGACTTCGCCCGTACTTGCATCCATTATCAACATGGCGGCGCCAAAGGCAGAGCAAGCGCCTACGCATCTGCAATCGTTTGCACAGGTGGATATTGCAAAATCAGTCGCGGTGGATGTGCCTGCAATATCACAACCAACAGCCCAGGCAACAATACCAACAGCGACGAGTCAACCACTGATCGCCAGCGTTGCTCCGACAAATACACAACAAGCAGTTCAGGCGGCAGTTGTTCCAGTAGACACGCAAATCACTGAAGCGACGGATGCGCCGACGAGTACTCCAATTGTCGCGCCGACTGAAGCACTGCCCGAAACAACGAGCATACCCGGTGTGGTATTTGCCGAGATCGTTGCAGATACCCCGACATCAGAATTCGCTGCTCCAACGGCTGCGGCTATTATTCTCCCATCAACCACCGGGAGCGGTGGTGAGCATTGGATCGATGTTGATCTTTCACAACAGCGCGTGTATGCATATGAAGGCGATACTGTCGTCAATTCCTTTATTGTTTCAACCGGTACCTGGCAGACACCGACCGTGACCGGTCAATACCATATTTGGATCAAGCTGCTTTCGACGCCAATGTCTGGTCCAGGATACTATTTACCTGGTGTTCCCTACACGATGTATTTTTATAAAGGCTATGCCCTGCACGGCACATACTGGCATAATAATTTTGGTACGCCCATGAGCCACGGCTGTGTCAATCTTTCAATACCTGATTCTGAGTGGTTATATAATTTTTCCTCCGTTGGAACATTGGTGAATGTACATTATTAATGGGAAGGAAATAGGCAAAGACAGGTGAAAAGGCTTTATTGTTGAATACTTTATCACGGCGAGATTTTTTGAAATTGAGCGGTTTTGGGCTGGCAGGCTTGCTTGCGCCTCCGCTCAATTTTCTTTTGAATGATCCATTCACCGCCCAACAAGGACGCATCACCACGCGTATGGTCTGGATGTTCGACCGTCCATCCTATGAGGCGCTACAAGTAAAAATATGTCAGCGTGATACGCTGGTGAATATCACCAACACCGCCATCAGCAATGATGAAACCTCCCATAATCGTGTTTGGTATGAGATCGGCCAGGAAGGCTATTTGTATTCTGGAAATATCCAGCCCGTCCGCACGATCCTGAATTTACCGCGCATGGACATTCCTAAAGAAGGATTACTGGCCGAAATAAGCGTGCCTTATACCGACGCGCACGAAGCCGCAGACATAACATCCAAAGTTGCCTACCGCATGTATTACGAAACCACACACTGGATTAAATCTGTGGAAACCAACCCGCAGGATGGACAGGTCTGGTATCAGGTACGCGACGATAAATGGAATAATCTATATTACGCGCGCGCAGAACATATCCGCATCATCACGGCGGAAGAAATGGCTCCGATCACTCCGGAGATTCCCGCTGAAAACAAAAAGATCATCGTACGCCTCAATGAACAGATCGTGGCCGCTTACGAAAATGATTCTCCGGTATTTGTAACGCCGGTTTCCACGGGTGGTATTTTACGGGTGGGCACATACACAACGCCGAAAGGCTCGTTCATCACGAATTACAAACGCCCCTCCCGCCACATGGCCGCCGGTGACATCGCGGCCAGCGGTTTTGATCTGCCCGGCGTGCCCTGGGTACAATACATTACAAAAAGCGGAATATCCTTCCACGGAACTTTCTGGCATAATGATTTTGGTCGTCCGCGCTCGCATGGCTGCATTAACCTCTCCGCACAAGCCGCAAAATGGCTGTATCGCTGGACCTCTCCCGATGTTTCTCTGGCAAAGGAATTCTCCTACGGTTTCACAGGAACCAGGGTTGAGATCGTAGTGTAAGAATCCAGATGCAAAAGAACGTCTGCTAAAAACAATGATGAAAGACATTCCACTCTCCCGCCGTGATTTTCTAAAACTTTCCGCTTCGGGCGCACTCGCGCTTGTTCTATCCGAAATAGGCATTGACCGTGCCCTAGCCGCTCCACTCACATCGCAGGGACGCATCACCTGGAGCGGCATTCCGCTTTTCGACGCACCCTCATTAAATGCAAATAAACTACATCTATTCGGAATGGATCAGGTCATTGATCTCAAAGCCGAGGTGGAGGGTGACACAGGCTATGGAAATCCGTTCAATCGGATTTGGTATCAATTGGATGGCGGATACACTTACTCAGGCTGGATCCAACCGGTTGAGACAAAATACCAAAAACCCGTTTATGAGATCCCCATCACAGGCAAGCTCGGCGAGATCACCGTGCCGATGAGTCTCACTTATGTTGACCCATTTTTTAACGCAAAGAACAAACATCGTTTATATTACGGAACCACCCATTGGATAAAAAAAGTAGTAGTAACCCGTGAAGAGAAGAGCATTTGGTACCAGATATATGACAACGTGCTTAAGCGCTCTTTTTACGTACCATCCCACAATATGCGCCTCGTTCCGCCCGAGGAACTGACCATGCTTTCTGCGGAAGTTCCCGCCGCTGAAAAATTGATCCACGTCGATCTTGCGACACAAATGGTCACCGCCTTCGAAGGCGAAAAACTGGTGTTTTCATCTCGTTGTTCAAGCGGCCAGCAAGGGACGGCTACCCCGGTTGGGAAATACTCCACTTTTCACAAATGGCCATCCGTCCACATGACGAATCAAGGTGATGCCGTGAATAATATTTATAATCTGGCCGGCGTGCCGTGGTGTTCATTTTTTACAGGTTTCGGTCACGCTTTTCACGGAGCTTATTGGCATAACGACTATGGCCGCCCGCGCAGTCACGGTTGTGTGAATCTGCCGTCAGCGGATGCCAAATGGTTATATCGCTGGACCAACCCCCTGGTCCCGCCCGACGAGGATTATTTGTATTTGCCCGGCGAGGGGACACCGGTCATTATCGTGTAACTCAATCATAAAGATCACAAGGAGTAGAAATGAATCCAGCTTTTCAATTCAATCAATATGTACTCAAACGACAGGTGTTCGCGTTGGCCGGCAAATTCCGTTTCTACGACCCAAGTGGAAAACTAGTGCTGTTCAGCGAACAGAAAATGTTCAAACTGCGCGAGGATATCCGCGTGTTTTCAGACGAAACAAAAACGCAGGAAGTGTTAATGATCAAAGCGCGCCAGATCATCGATTTCTCCGCCGCCTTCGATGTTGTAGACAGCGGCATGGGGCAAAAAATTGGTGCGTTACGCCGCAAGGGACTTGCTTCCCTGCTGCGTGATGAATGGGAAATTCTCGACACAAGTGACAATGTGATCGGGTCGTTGTTTGAAGACAGCATGGGACTGGCATTGATACGCCGCTTTCTTAGCAACCTCGTTCCGCAAAATTATGACATAACCATGGGCACCGAGCGCGTGGCGGATCTTAAACAAAACTTCAATCCATTCACCTATCAATTGAACCTGGATTTCAGCATGGATATCAATAAACGACTCGACCGCCGTTTGGGAATCGCCGCTGGAATTTTGTTGGCCGCCATTGAAGGAAGACAGAGTTAATGCCAAGCCAACCTCTCTTCGCCGGTCTTGTGATAGACGAATCAGGCCGCCCCGCCGAATCTGCTTTCATTGGAAATGAGCCTTGCTACGTTGTGGATGACTCGGGATTCCGCCGCCACATCCCTGCCGAACAGGTGGATCGCGCAGTACTCGCTCATATGGCAGAAATGATGAAAGGCAGCGAGGAAATACTTTCAGAGCAAACCGCCAAAATGCTCGGACAGGACGACCCCTTCTCGAAAGCGATCATCGAACATCAACTCAAACACATCGACAAACAATTCGAAGCACTCATGAAAACCGGCATCCCGGAAGATATGCGCGCTTACCTCGGTATGATGGGATTCAAAGTGGTCATCAATTATCACGGCGAGATCGTGCAGGTAGAACAGCCCGGCAGCGCAGGCGGCGAAGACGGCGATGAATAAAATCTTTTTGCCACAGAGATCACAGGGAATATCCTTTTCACAAAAGTCTCTGAGCTCTCTGTGGCTGATTATTCCAGGAATATAAAAATAAATTCATCCGCGAATAGAACGATAATTGGTGATAGAATAACCGAAATGAAAAAAGCCCCTAACGGGGTTTTTATATGTAAGCGTAAAACGCAAGGATATCCACTCGTAAATGAAATATAATTTTCGCCTTTTTTGGCGCACCTTCTATCGCTCATTCTTCGCCGCAAAAAACACGACCGCCCGACTCACTCGAAAACGCAGTATCTTTCTTGCGCTGTTCTACATCGTCTGGCCGCTTGGTTCACTCATCCACTGGTTTTTCTTTTGGCTGGATGACATCCTCTTCCCCGCCTACAAAGATCACCTCATCGAAAAACCGTTATTCATCCTCGGCAATCTGCGCAGCGGATCAACCTTCCTGCACCGCCTGCTTTCACGCGACTCGCAAACCTTCACCAGTTTAACCACGTGGGATATTTATCTGACTCCGTCTGTCACACAGAAGAAGATAACGCAATTCTTCGCGCGGCTTGACACAAAATACATCAACAACACCTTCCATCGTCTGCTCCACAAATTTGACGACGCCACGCTCGGCAAATTAAAGATCCATCCCATTTCCTTCTTCCAACCCGAAGAGGACGAAAATATCCATTTGCATATTTGGGATGGCTACTTCGTCACATTTCTTTTCCCCTTCATGGACGAGATGCCAAACTATCAGCATTTCGACGAAGCGCTCAGCCCCGAACACAAACGCAGCATCATGACATTCTACAAGTCGATGGTACAGCGCCACATGTATGCAACGGGCAAGAAATATTATGTTGCGAAGAACCCCGCCTTCAGCGCGAAGATCGAAACAATGGCAGAATTCTTCCCTGAGGCGCGCATCATTTACATCGCACGCAATCCATTAGATATGCTTCCATCCACTGTATCCTGGATCAATTATGCGCGGCGGCAATTCACAGATCCTGTTGACGGATTCCATTATTTGGATGAGATCGTGGATATGACCAAACACTGGTACAGTCATCCGCTTAATTATTTGGATGCGCACCCATCGCCCCGCCACCTGATCCTGAAATACGATGACTTGATCCAGCGCCCGGAGCATGTCATCCGCGCGTTCTATGAGCAATTCGGCTATCCCGATAAACCTGGTCTGCCTATTATCATTGACCAGGCTGTCAAAGAGACACTCACCTTTAATAGCGACCACACTTATTCATACGAAGAAATGGGATTCACCCGCGAGCAAATCCTGGAAATGTATCCTGAAATATTCAAACGATTCAATTTTGAAACACGAGAACCGGCAATTAATAAAAACATCAAAGTGGAAATATAAAACAGGAATCAAAAAAGAGAACTTCAAACAGAAGTTCTCTTTTTTGATTCTTCCTTACCTGCTTATTTCGTGCTCTTGCTTTTTGTCTCTGTTCGCTTTGCAGGGGCTTTTTTATTTGTCGGCTTCGTTGCAGGAGCGATCGCCCTCACAACTGGTTTCTTTGTAGCGGGTGCTTTCGTAGCCGAAACTTTCTTTACGGCCGTTTTCACCTTGACGGCAGGCTTCTTCGCGGCAGGTGTTTTCTTTCCCTGCAATGGTTTCTTGTCTGGCGCTTTCTTTACAGGCGCTTTTGCCTTCACAACTGGTTTCTTTCCGGCGGACGCATTCGCCTTTACAATACGTTTCTTCTTTTCGGGCACTGCAACCACTTCTTCTTTCGCTTCGAGAATTACAGACACACCCTCCGGAATGGCCAGATTTATAGCGGGTTCTGCAGTCGCACCTTTATCCACTTTCTCTAAAACAGCCACACCCTTAACAACAGCCTTCTCGTGATGTACGCGTGTTTCCTTCCCAATTCGTTTGATCTGATATTTTTCTTCCCAACGATCTGCAATTGTAAAAGCCAGTTTTCGATTTCGTACAAGCAACATCACCACGCCAGCGACTGCCATTAAGAACGAAACAAGCATTGTATAACTAATAAATGAAGAACCAATACGCGGCTGATCTGGACGGAAAATTTCTATGAACGCGCGCGCCAACCCTGCAAGTACCAGCCAACCCGATAAGATCGCACCGGGCTTTATCTTATCCTTATATTGACGGGCGATCCATAATAGCAGCAAAGCCAGCAGAATATTCAAGATCATCTCATAGGCGAAAGTTGGGTGAAACCGAGTCACCTTGATGTAATCGAGAACTTCCTGCTGAGTATGGCCGATCATATTGACTGGTGTCTGATACAGTTGACTCGGATCGATCTTGATTCCCCACGGAAGACTGGTCGGCGGACCATATAATTCCTGATTAATGAAATTCGCAGGCCTCGCCAATGCCTGACCTATAAATACAGCCGGGACGATCGAATCCAAAAAGAGCCAGACATCATATCCATTTTTTTTCAAGTAAATAATCAGGGTTATTCCACCAAACAGCAATCCACCAAAAAAATGCAAACCGCCGTCAAGGGTGTTGATGACCTGCCAAAAGCTTGGATTTTCGGTGTAATAAGTGCTACCGCTCAATACATTACTCGCCACATACCATAAACGCGCGCCTAGTATCCCGAAAGGCAAAACCCACACCATCGCATCCCAAATTACATCGCCATTCTCACCACGACGCTTGATCTCACGCTCTGCAATAAAGGCGCCTACAACTGCACCGAACATGACCAGCACACCATACCAGCGCAGTACGATATTCCAGTTAATTAATTTAAAAGAAAAGATGATCGGGTCTATCATTTATTACCTCTGATTTAAGTTTTGGCGATTATATCATCCAAATATGAAGAATTTTATCCGTCCCTGAAGACTCAGATCGAATAGATGTATAAAGATGATTTCCTTGACGAATACTTTTTTTCTACGTAACCACGAAACCTACAGATGAATAAAAACTAAAATCAGAATCGCCAGCCAGACTGGATCATATACAGAATGGATAAATAAGATAAAAACTGTAATAAATATTCATATTGCACAACAAAAGAAGGGATGTTTGTCATTCCGCAAAGTGACCAATGACACATCAAAAAATAAGACGATATTCTTACAATAGCCGTCAACGTTGACTCCTGCAATCAAGATTACTGGATAATTTTATGCTTCGAATAAACCGACAAACCGATTACGCTGTTCGCGTCATACTTTCCCTCTCGAAAAAGGCTCAAGGAAGCCGTGTATCAACATCCAAGATCGGCCGCGAAATGCTCATCCCACCCGCACTTCTCCAGCGCATCGTTGCTCAGTTGGCAGGCGGCGGATTCATTAATACCCAAGCCGGGCGCGATGGCGGCATCACCCTCGCTCATGAACCAAAAGAGATCAGTCTGCTTGAAGTTGTTGAACACTTTGAGGGCGAACTTTATCTTTCCGACTGCATCCTAAAACCCGGCGATTGTCCATTTGAAATGCGCTGTCCAGTCCACTGTCAATGGGTACGGCTGAAAAATATGCTCCGCGATGAAATGGCGCGCATCACTTTTCAACAACTTGTGGAGGAAGGCAGCCTGATCGAATCTAATCTGACAAAAAACACTTCAAACCGCCCGAAACCTGTTCCAATTACGAACAATATTTTGCTTCCCGAAGAAACTCCTGCATGAACAAGTATTTGCTAAACGGCCTATATTTTCTGTTTGCCATTATCATAATTTCAGCTTTTGCATTCAAACTATTCCAGCCGATAAAAGTTTTACCGCGCATGCAACTTGCGCCTGCTTTTAACCTTACAGATCAAAACGACGCCCGCCTCACCAGCGAAGAATTGCGTGGAAAATTCGTTCTTTATAATTTTACATATGTCAATTGCCCTGCTCCCTGTTACAACCTCAACAAAACCATGCAGGAAGTGCAAACTCGTTTAAGTGAAGCGGAACTGGGCGACATTCAGGTTGAGTTCATCACGATATCATTTGACCCGGACCGCGACACCTCCGCAGTTTTAAGAACCTACGCTGACTCGATTGGCGCAGATACAAAACAATGGAGTTTTGCCACCAATACAAACAAAGCCCTGCTAAAAACCATCATCGGCTCTGGCTTTGAAACCTACTATGAAGACAAAGGGGATGGAAAATTTGCATTCGACCCATCTTTTGTGCTTGTGGATGGCTGGGGCATTGTACGCGCTGAATACCGCTATCAAACAGAAGTTTCTGATGCAGATCGAATCATTCGCCACCTAAGCGTACTTGCAGAAGAAGTCCGTAACAGCACTGGCACGGCGAAATTGGCATATGAAGCTGCTCACTTATTTTTATGTTACGCACCATAATCAGGAACCAAATCATTAATGAAGCTCAAAATTGGAATTGCCATCACTATCTTTTTCACAGGACTGGCTCTGGGTGTTTACTTTTTCAGCCCGCACACTTTCCACGGGACGGTCATTCAATCGCCAAATCCATCCTTTGATTTCACGTTGACTGGCGCGGATGGCGATGTTTCATTAAGTGATTTTCGCGGCAAGCTTGTTGTTATATATTTCGGTTACACCTTCTGCCCTGATATTTGTCCCGCCACATTAGCCAATGTTGGACAAGCATTGCGCCGCATGAATGAAAATCAGTCAAAAAATGTTCAATTAATAATGATCTCGCTCGACCCGGAACGTGACACACCGAAGAAACTGTCTGAATATGTTGTGCATTTTTATCCATCCTTTATTGGTATCACTGGCTCAAATGAAAAACTGGCAGAGGTCACATCTCTTTACGGCATTTTCTACGAAAAAAGCGCGGGCAGTACAACAGAAAACTATACGATAGATCATACTGCCACCCTCTTAGTAATTGACCGTGAAGGGTATCTAAAATTAGTATTTCCATTTGGCGTGACCGTGGATGAGATCGCCGATGATCTGAAATATATGTTAAGGTAATAACGGAGGTGTCACTGCAACAGCTTAAGAGAATCCACTTTTCAAATCCGCAGTTTGAGTGGCCGCATGAAGCGGCAGTTTTAAAATCCATTATTTCATAAGGAGAATGAAACATGGCAAAAAAAGAGCACGAAAATAATGATGAGTTTCGCCCAAACGGAACCATAGCGATCCTGGTCGTTTTTGTGATCACTACCCTTCTAATTTGGGGCACGATCTACATGATCCTGATCAGCAGGGGGAGCACAATATGAGCGCGCAACCAATGCATATTCATCCGTACGAACGCAATTGGATGGTCTTCAGCGCCGTTATGCTGGTGCTGTTTGCGACTGCGGTGAGCGTCGCGGCTTTTGGCATGGGGATTCAAGTCCCTGCGCCTGAACAACGCGTTGACCCGCGAATCGTGGCAACCGACCCCAACAGCCCATGGTCAAACCCAGGGTTACGCGAGGTCTCGCCTGGTAAATATGATGCCTATATTTTGGCTCACGCGATCCCGGTCTGGGAATACCTGCCCAAGGAAATCACAGTACCCGCTGGCTCCAGCGTATCCTTCTATGTGACATCATCTGATGTACAGCATGGTTTCAAGATACAGGATACAAATGCCAATTTTATGGTTATTCCTGGCCAGGTTTCCAAGTTGACCATTAAATTTAACAAACCCGGCACATACAATTACATTTGTACTGAATACTGTGGCAGCGGTCATGGAATTATGTACGGTGCAATTATCGTTACGCCATAGGCTAAAAAGAGAGATACCATGAAACAATATCAATTATCCACTGGCGAAAAGAAATTCATTGGCTCACACCTTTTGGTAGCCATCCTCGCGCTTTCTGTTGGCAGTTTGTTCGGCCCCTTGCAAGCCTTTGAACACGCGGGCTGGGATATTTATCCCTATATTAAGCCCTTGATCAAGTCGTATTATCAAGGGCTTACTGTGCACGGCGTATTGAATGCCTTGGTTTGGACAACCTTCTTCATCATGGGTTTCTTGACTTTCAATGTGATGTTCGGCTTGAAGCGCCCCCTCAAGAACCCGACCCTGAACAAGGTTGGTTTCTGGCTTATGGTGGTCGGCGTGGTTGCTGCGGCGATCCCGATCCTTGCCAACCAGGCTACTGTACTCTTCACCTTTTACCCTCCACTGAAGGCAAACTGGGCTTTTTATCTTGGTCTGACTCTTGTGGTGGTAGGCAGTTGGGTGGAAGGCTGGGGACTTTTCATGACCTATTTCGCCTGGCGAAAGGAAAACCCAAAAGAACTCACTCCATTTATAGCTTTTGCCAGTCTTGTCACAGCCTTGCTTTGGCAAATTTGTACGATCGGGGTCGCTACTGAAATACTGACCATGCTTTTACCGTGGTCGCTCGGCTTGATCGCGGGAGTTGATCCACAACTAGCCCGCACCTATTTCTGGTTCACCGGCCACCCGCTTGTATATTTCTGGATTCTGCCCGCCTACATTTCGTGGTATGCCATGCTTCCCAAGCAGGCTGGCAATGGCAAGATGTTCAGCGATTCGCTCGCCCGTCTTTCCTTCTGGATATTCCTCGTTCTCTCCACACCTCTTGGTTTCCATCACCAATATGTGGATCCTGGCATTCCTCCCGTTTGGAAGTTCATCCACTCCATGCTCACCTTCAGTGTATTCTTCCCCTCGATGATGACCGCCTTCACCGTGATCGCTTCCCTTGAACACGCTGGGCGCAAAAACGGCGGTAAAGGTACTTTCGCCTGGATCGGAAAATTGAATTGGAGTGACCCCTCGGTCGCCGCTCAACTTTTAGCCGGCATCCTCTTCTTCTTTGGCGGTATCGGTGGTTTGGCAAATGCTTCGTACAATGTCAACCTGGTTTTGCACAATACCGCTTTCATTCCCGGCCACTTTCACCTGACCGTTGCAACAGCCGTCACCTTGAGTTTTATGGGCATTTCCTATTGGCTGCTGCCCTACCTCACCGGCAAGAAACTTTGGATGCCCAAGTTGGCAGTTGCTCAGGCATGGATCTGGTTCGTCGGTATGATCATCTTCTCCAATGCCATGCACGTATTGGGATTGCTCGGCGCTCCACGCCGTGTACCGCTCGGTCTGGCTCCCTACGTTCCCCCTGAATGGAACAGCCGCCTCTTCCAGGTCGGCGTTGGCGGCGCGATTCTTTTCGTCAGCGGTGCCTGCTATCTCACAGTCATGCTCATGACCGCCTTGAGCAAGGAAACCGTCAAGGAAGAAGTGGAAGTACCTGTTGCCGAATCGATGCAGGATCTCGCACTGACTCCTGTCTGGCTAGATCGTTGGGCTCCCTGGATTTACGGCGCCCTCGCATTGATAGTGCTCGTATATGGGCCTGTGCTTTTTGACTTGATCAAGAACATCGCACTCACCTCACCTGGCTTTAGAGTCTGGTAATTAAACAAACAGGTGAGAGTCACCCATAGGGCGGCTCTCACCTGTATTTTTTTGTTTCGAAAAATGATCTGTAGTAACCTGCCATACAAATGACATCTTCCCCTTCCAAAAAACAACTAACTGATTCTCTTTCTGAACGCAATCCCAGCGTGGACTGGGATGCGCGTCTCAATTCTCCAAGCCGACGACTGCTAAATTTTTTCGAGGGGATTTCTCTGCGCCTCGAAGCCCCTATCAACTGGCTGATCAACGACCCACGCTTCAATCCTCTCTATCACACGGGAACGATTACCATCTTCCTGCTGGTCGTCATCCTATTGACAGGCATCTACCTGACCATGTTCTACCCGTTTGGATTCTCGATCTCATATCAGGCTGTATCCAGGATCGAAGCCAACTTCATCGGACGTATCATGCGCGCCATGCACCGCTACGCATCTGACGCGGCGGTTATCTTCGCGCTTCTGCATGGCTGGCGCACCTTCTTCCAAGACCGCTTCCGCGGCCCGCGCTGGCTGGCATGGATCACAGGCGTTGGCATGGCGGTTGTGGTGTGGGTCATCGGCATCACAGGCTACTGGCTCATTTGGGATAACCGCGCACAGATCCTGAACCAAAGCCTTTTCGACATCCTCGGCAATTTCAAAAGCGGACAAAATTTTATCGTCAAATTTATTGTCGGCGAATCCGCAGGCAACGGTTGGGTTTTCATGATAACCGTCATTCTTTTGCATGTTGGTCTTTCGGCGCTGACCGCCTACTTCCTATGGCTGCACCTAAAACGCATGAGTCGCGCAAAATGGATGCCGCCCAAATACTGGATGGTCATTTCGATCTTCGTGCTCCTGCTTTCAGCGGCGCTCTTCCCGCTCGGCATGTTGCCACCGCTCAACACCACACAACTTCCTGAAAAAACCCCCATTGATTTATTTTATTTATTCTATCTGCCCACCTTTCTGCGCGGACCTCAGGCGTTTTTTTGGAGCGTCCTGCTTTTCGTTCTTGGCTTATCCATTGCCCTGCCGTGGATCATGCCCCGCGTAAAAAAACTTGACCCGATCAAAGTAGACCTGGCCAACTGCGACGGCTGTACTCTCTGCGAACGTGATTGTCCCTATCTAGCCATTAAAATGATTCCCCGCACAGATGGCGCGCGCCCAAAATTCCAAGCCGACATAGATTCCGATCTATGCGTCTCATGCGGCGTGTGTATTGGAAGTTGTCCCGATAACGCACTCACCTTCGCCGACCTTCCGCTGAATCCACTTTGGAAAATTACCCTCAGCGAAGTTGCGAAAAACAAAAATATAAAAGTTGTTTTCACCTGCGAACGCCACGCTTTGCACGGCGCAGAAAAACACTTCGGCGATCCCAACACTTACATTGTTCCACTCACCTGCGTCGCCATGGCAAACCCAAATCTCATTGCGCAGGCGCTCGAAGCAGGCGCAAGCGCCGTTCAATTCATCGGCTGCCCGCCCGAAGACTGCGCGAACCGCGAAGGCAATCTCTGGTTGAATGAGCGGGTTACGGGTGCACGGCTTCCCAAATTAAAACCAAACTTCATTCCGCTCGTTCACACCGCCTGGGTGGCTCCCACTGAATTTGGCAACGCGCTCAAATCACAGATTAAGTCCGACCCGAATACATACACCTTCGCCCCCAACAAAACTCATATCCGTTATATTCTGCCCTTGCTGGGAGCCATGGCAATTGTCACTGCTTTTCAAATTTGGTTTAGCGACAGGCCGATTCAATTCTTCAGCGCAGATTCAGTCACACTCGCCATTCAGATGACTCACCACAGCGGATATGCCATCCACGACAAAGCAGATCAAGCGCCGCTCGAAACTGGTCTTGACCATCCGACACGCCTCACACTGGAAGTGGATGGAAAACTCGTATTCGATGAAACATACAAAGATCAGGATAATGATATCAATCAAGGCGTGCGCATCTTTGAGCAAATCAGAATGCCTGTTGGTAAACATCACATCACGATAAAAATATATGATAGACCTGACGAAAATATAGCCCAGATTCTTTTCGACAAAACCATTCCCCTTACAGCACGGCAATCCCTGACCATAAACTTCAGGGACGTGCACATTCCCGACCCAAAGGCTGGCGAAAGCATTTACTATGAAACCGCCGCGGGCGTAAACGCAGGCTGCCAAATTTGCCACTCCCTTGAAAAAGATGAAACCATCATCGGCCCATCCTTTTATGGAATTGCAAGCCGCGCAGGCGACCGCGTTTCAGGCCTGACAGCGGAAGAATATCTACACCAATCCATCGTTGACCCGAACGCCTATATCGTGCCTGGTTTTCCAAAAGGACAAATGATCCAAAATTTTGGAAAGATCCTCACGGAAGAGCAGGTCAATGACCTGATTGCGTTCTTGATGACGATGAAATAAACAGCATAAAAAGAGGAATCATGAAAAAAATCAACACATTAATTTTTGTATTCGCCATAGCCCTCTCGGCCTGTGGACGCAAACCTCCCGCAGCATTAGGCGCGGATGCCCCAGCCGATAATGTCCCAAACATCGTCGGTTCATACGCACTCAATGCAATTGACCCAACAGGTGAGCAATATGGCGGCACACTCACCATCACTAACGGTGAACAGCCAAACGAATACGAATTTCAATGGCTGGTCTCGGGCGGCATCCACCAGGGGACGGGCATCCTTGAAGGAAATCAATTAACCGTGGTCTGGCACAGTTATTCAGAAACAGATGCTCCCGTTTCAGGTACTGCGAGCTATACCGTCACAGTCAATGGAGAACTTTACGGAACCCGAACCATTGATGGATTGGAAGCACCCGGCAACGAAACTGCTTATCCGAATCCAGGGTAAAAAAGGATGGATGAGTTTTTATTATGACTCTTCCCATCCTTTTGTAATTTTTTATTCCCTTCCATATATTTTAGGATCTGCACGCTTCGCGTGCAGATTATTGATCTTTTCAGCGTACGAGCAGATTTTGCATGGCGATATTTTTTTTGTAAAACTCATATTGCATCATATTAATGTGCGTGCTATAATGACGGCACTTCCCCTGATGTTTGACAATTGAATTCCAAATCACGCAATAAAAGCACGTGGAAGAACGTAACGAGAACCTTGACCGTAACCCCTGATTCACCAACAACATCCTAAGGAAATTCACCAGCCCACAACAAGGGGCGCTGGTTTTTTTTGCATTCATATTCATAATCCCCCAAAGAGAAAACACAACATGAAAATACTCGAGCTAGAGAACGAACCGCTGTCGAAACTTCGCAGCATGGCAAAAACCCTTAATATTCCAAATTTCAACCGCATGAAGAAAGAATCGCTCGCGATGAATATCCGCGAGGCCGAGGCTCAAAAAGAAGGCATTGAACTACGCGGAGGTATTCTGGAGATCATGAGCGAAGGGATTGGTTTCCTGCGAGCCACCAATTACCGTATCAGCGACCAGGATGTTTACGTGTCACAGGCGCAATTGAGAAAATACGATCTGCGCGCTGGGGATCTCGTCATTGGGCAAGTCCGCCCGCCGCGAGAAAGTGAAAGACACTTCGGGCTGCTCAAAGTGGAATCAGTTAATGGGTTGGAACCAGAAGTCGGTGTAAAAAGAGTTATTTTTGAAAATCTAACCCCTATTTTTCCAGAAGTACGTTTTGATCTTGAAATTGAACATGATACCCTCGCCCCCCGCCTCATCAATTTAATTGCACCTATCGGCAGAGGTCAGCGCGGATTGATCGTTTCTCCACCCAAGGCGGGCAAGACCACGATCCTCAAACAAATTGCGAATTCGATTTCAACCAAATATCCCGATGTGCATCTTATCATAGCGTTGATCGGTGAACGCCCTGAAGAAGTGACCGATATGGACCGCTCCGTGGACGCGGAAGTGGTGGCGTCTACTTTTGATGAACCCGTTACGGCCCACGTCCGCACGGCTGAGCTTGCCTTAGAACGCGCTAAGCGTTTGGTGGAGATCGGCCGACACGTGGTAATCTTGGTGGACTCGATCACCCGCCTGGCTCGCGCCTATAACCTGGTGGTCAACCCGTCAGGGCGCACACTCTCTGGCGGTATGGATCCTTCAGCCTTGTATCCGCCCAAACGATTCTTCGGTGCGGCACGCAACGTGGAAGATGGCGGCTCGCTTACCATCATCGCCACTTGTCTTGTAGACACCGGCTCCCGCCTCGATGATGTGGTGTACGAGGAATTCAAGGGCACTGGCAATATGGAATTGATCCTTTCGCGCAAATTGCAGGAGCGCCGCATCTTCCCCGCAGTGGATATCGAACGCTCGTCCACACGCCGCGAAGACCTGTTACTTGGACCCGATCTTCTCCAACGCGTTTGGTTGATGCGCCGCATGTTCATTCAAATGATCTCCCCCCCGCCCCAGGGTGCAGGCATGGACAACGCTGTCGCCACCGAAGCCATCATCACCCGTATGGAACGCGCGAAAAATAATATAGAATTTCTTGAAAACCTGACAAGAGACGCTTAATAGCTCACTGCGATCTGTGAGCCTCCAGAATACTTTATAAAGAATGAAAAATATTTTAGAAAATATTAAAGTGAATCGCTTCACAATTACAAGTTGGATCATGACTGTTTTTGTAGTCGTTGCCTTATTAGGCTCGACGCTCTTTTACAGGAACTCACGCGCTGCAACTTTACCACCCGTGGTCCAACCGACTCCTGAATCAGGCACTGGTCAAGTTCAACCTGGCGTACCAGTTATCGTCGCAAATAATAGCGGGGTTTCATCCATCAATCGCGAATTGCAATTAAAGACGAACATCCCCGAACGGCCGCGCTACGAATCCATCCTCTATCGCGTTTCGCGCGGCGATGCCATGCTGTCCATCGCGGATGAATTCAAAGTTAAACCTGAGACCATTCTTTACGTCAACAAACAATTGGAAGATAACCCGCACAACCTGAAACCCGGCATGGAGTTGACCATTCCGCCCGTGGATGGGGTGTATTATGAATGGAAAGACGGGGATACTTTTGAGACCGTTGCCCAAAAATTCTCGGTTGAGTCGCAAGCGAAGGCCGAAGATATTATCAACTTCCCCGGAAACAAGATTGACCTCACCGATCCGAAAATTGAGCCGGGCACATTGGTCATGATCCCCGGCGGATCACGCGCATTAAGAAATTGGGCGGCAGATCTGCAAACTGCAGGCCGCAGCAATACTGGCAGTACCGGCACATCCGATTTTGGAAGTAATTCATGTGGCGGCGGACCTGTGGCCTCCGGCTTTGGGTGGCCCGCCGATGATCATACTCTTTCAGGAAATCCTTATGGGCCAGGTCATCTTGGCATTGATATTTCAGCTCCGGAAGGTTCCAATGTTTACGCGGCGGGCAATGGTGTTGTAACCATGGCACAAGGCGGCTATAACTATGGTTATGGCAATGTCATCCAGATCGACCATGGCAACGGCTATGTGACTGTGTATGCCCACTTAAGTCAGATCAATGTCAGCGTGTGCACACCTGTGGGGCAGGGCTCATTGATCGGATATTCAGGTAATACAGGCAATTCATTTGGCGCGCACCTGCACTTTGAGATCCGCATTGGCGGCACGAACGTCAACCCGTATGATATTGTTCAATAGCAAATCAAACCTGACAGGTCTTTAAGATCTGTCAGGTTTTTAATCACATGAACGAAAACTCCCTCAAAAAAAAACTTTCAAAATTAAACATTGGCGGCTTGCGATATTTTGATTCAATCGGCTCCACAAATGATGAAGCGCTGGCTTGGGCAACCGACAACGCGCGCGATCTTTCCATTGTCATCGCGGATGAACAGACGCAGGGCCGCGGCAGACTCAATCGCAAATGGTTCACACCCCAGGGAAGCGCCCTCGCTTTTAGTTTGATCCTGCGCCCCTCCGCCTCCCTGCGCCCGCATCTCTCGCGGACTGTTGGACTGGCCGCGCTTTCAATCGCAGAATCCTGCCGAATGCTCGGACTCGCTCCGCAAATTAAATGGCCGAATGATATTTTATTGAATGGAAAAAAAACAGCCGGTATTTTGATCGAAACTGTTTGGTCCGGCGAGCATGTGGATTCAGTTGTTGTTGGAATGGGGATCAATATTCAATCTGATTCAGTTCCGCCAGAAGAATTTCTGCAATTTCCCGCCACTAGCCTTGAAGATGAAATTAAAAAAGAAACTCCTGCGCGGGAGGATATTTTATACAACATCTTAAGTTCATTCATCAACTGGCGCGCCCGGTTGGACACAAATGAGTTGATGAATGCGTGGGAGGAAATTCTCGCTTTTCGCGGAGAGCAGGTTCAAGTTAGCGGAGGGAGCGAAATTGTCGCCACAGGCAAACTGCTTGGACTTGAATCCGATGGCAGTTTGTGTCTACTTGATGCCAATGACAATTCCATAACAGTCCGATTTGGAGATGTCAGCCTGAGACCCGCCGCGTGATATACTTTTGAAAAAAGAGAGGCTGCCATGTTTGATAATCTCCGCGAAGAAGCGTCAAAACCATTCTACGAAGAAGAGGAAAAATTCCAACCCGCCTTGGGAACTACATCAGATGAGCCCGCCAGCCCCAGCCGTTTCCTAGGCATGTCATCCATGCAAAGATTCGTCATTGCCGTTATTCTGATGCTGGCAGTGTGCATGATCGGGTCTATGGCTTTACTTGTGATGGGCAAGATCGGGTTCTAAGTCAAGCGGAATGCGGATTTAAGTCCGTGCTCCTTAAAAGCAAAACGGGCGCAGCTGATTGCCGCGCCCGTTTTGCTTTACAACATCTTTTGCTGAGATTCTTCTTTTTCATTACTTTCACTGACTTGCGCCCCAACCTTTTTTAGATCCTCTGCAGACGTACGTGCAACGGACGCAACCCCATCGCCTTCGTTCGGTTTGATGAGATGCACGCCCTTTGTAGCGCGTCCTGATTGCTTCACATCCTTTACCTTCATGCGCAAGGTCACGCCATTGGCGGTCATAATGGTCAAGTCATCTGCGTTTTGCACAACTCGCGCCGCAGCGATTTTTCCAACTTCGTTTATGACTTTTATATTTATCGTGGATATGCCGCTGGTTGCGCGTCCTTTTGCGGTATATTCATCAAGCGGAGTTTGCTTGCCAAAGCCTCTGGTGGTCACGATCAATAATGAACCATCTTTTTCAACGACATCCATACTTGTGACCAAATCATCCTTCTTAAGGCGAATACCCTGCACCCCGCCAGCCTGACGCCCCATGGAACGGACTTTGGTTTCACTGAAGCGCAAGGCCTGCCCATTTTCAGTCACGATGATGATCTCATCCTTGCCAGATGTTAATCGCGCCCAGCCCATTTGGTCACCTTCTTCCAAAGACATGGCGATCAAGCCTGAGGGGCGAACCGATGCGAATTCTTCCATCGTCACACGTTTGATCTTGCCGCGCGAGGTCATCAGCATACAGTAATTGTGTAAGGAAAAATCTCCCACAGCCATGGCCGCTGTCACCTTTTCATTGGCGTCAAGTGACAAAACATTGACCAATGGAATACCTTTCGTGGCGCGGTCAGAATCGGGGATCTGATAGACCTTCTCAGAATACACCTTCCCTTTATCTGTGAAGAACAACATGGTATTCAAACTGCGCGCCGGAATAAGCATAACCACTTCGTCTTCGTCTTTGGTGGTGTGTCCCATCACGCCGCGTCCACCGCGGCTTTGCGAACGGAAGGCTGTCGCGGCAACACGCTTGATATATCCGCGCGCAGTGAGGCTGATCAGCACCGCTTCATCTGCAACCAGATCTTCATCGTGGATATTTTCCTTGGCTTCCGCTGAAATTTGCGTGCGGCGGTCGTCGCCATATTTTTCAGACAGTTCGATCAAATCTGATTTGATCAGCGCCAATATCTTCTTAGGATGCGCGAGCAGGTCTTCGAGTCCGTCGATGACCGCGCGCACTTGTTTATGTTCCTCTTCGATCTTCCAACGTTCCAACGCGGCGAGCCTGCGCAGCTGCATATCAAGGATCGCCTGCGCCTGTAACTCGCTCAAATTGAAACGCTTTATCAAATTAGTCTTGGCTGCGTCCGCGTCTTCCGCTTCGCGAATGGTCTTGATGACGGCGTCAATATTATTAAGCGCAAGCAAATATCCATCGAGGATATGCAAACGCGCCTGCGCTTTGGCCAGTTCAAATTTCGAGCGGCGAGTAATAACAACTTGACGATGCTCGATAAAAATTTGCAACATTCGTTTGAGCGGCAAAGTGCGCGGCTCTCCATCCACAAGCGCCAGCATTTGCACACCAAACGTGGATTGCAAAGCAGTATATTTATAAAGTTGATTAAGCACTTTCTTGGGCTGTGCGCCGCGTTTCAACTCAATGATGATGCTCATGCCGCGTTGATCAGATTCATCCCGCAGGTCCGAGATCTGATCGATCTTATCGTCACGCACAAGTTCAGCGATGCGCTCGATCAATGTGGATTTATTAACCTGGTATGGAATCTCGGTGATATTAATATGATAACGTCCGGCTTTTGTCTCTTCGATATGAGCAATCCCACGCATCACGATTCGGCCGCGGCCTGTTCCATATGCTGAGAGAATTCCCTCAGTCCCGACGATCATGCCGCCAGTGGGGAAATCCGGCCCGAGCACGAATTTCATCAAGTCACCCACAGTGACATCATCAGCATTATCGTGATTGTCAATCAGATAATTGATCGCGCCAACCAACTCACGCAAATTCTGCGGCGGGATATTTGTAGACATACCCACAGCGATGCCGGAAGAACCATTCAACAATAAGTTGGGTAATCGTGCGGGAAGAACAAGCGGCTCTTCGAGTGAATCATCAAAATTGGGGCCGAAATCCACAGTATCTTTTTCGAGGTCGGCCAGCAATTCCTCGGCCATTTTTTGCAGACGCGCCTCGGTATAACGCATGGCGGCTGGAGAGTCGCCGTCTACGGAACCGAAGTTACCCTGACCATCTACAAGCAGATAACGCAGGGAGAAATCCTGTGCCATACGCGCCATTGATTCATACACCGCCGAGTCGCCGTGCGGATGATACTTACCAAGCACCTCACCCACGATACGGGCGGACTTTTTGTAAGCCGTGTTTGAGCGCATGCCCAATTCGTGCATGGCAAACAAAATACGCCTGTGGACGGGTTTTAAGCCATCACGGGCGTCTGGCAGCGCACGCGCCACGATCACGCTCATGGCGTAATCAAGATAGGCGGTGCGCATCTGACCGTCGATATCAACGCTTTCGATATTTCCAGTATTTACTGGGACTACATCTTCTTCAGCCATAAAAAATCCTTATTCTGGTCAAAATGGCACAAAAAGACACGAAGATGGGGAAAAACTTCGTGTCTGCATTAGATGAAAGGAACTCGTTTTGTTAGTGCAATTATACCACCCGCAGCCAATATTCTACTGAGTTGAAGGTTTACTATTTTAGTTGGATCACATAAAATCCAACTGTGCTCTCTTCTTCAATTTTGAGGTTATAAATAAAAATAGACCCGCGTAAAGCGAGTCTATTTTTGTGTGCCGAAGGAGGGATTTGAACCCTCATGAGCGTAAGCTCACTACGCCCTGAACGTAGCGCGTCTGCCAATTCCGCCACTCCGGCTTGGATGTGCGGGTTGTATTTTATCTCAAACGCTTGTTTTGTCAAATATTGAGCTGCCTGAGAACTTTTCTGCGTTCTCCGCGTCTCTGCGGTAAATCTACGGCTTTTGCAAGAGCTCAACCAAATCATGCTTGCCCACTTTGGAAAATTCTCAGCTAATTCATTTTTGACGTATCTGCCGCCCTCTTGTAGGGTTGGCGCAATTTGCATCCATACACCATACCGGTTCATGCCTTGTCAACAGAGTCGACCAAAGTCGAAAATAAACAATAGACCAAGGGCATATAAAAATATAGACCTTCGCCCGTTTTGATAATCCCCTTTTAGCAATAAAATATAGTTACTCTTCTTCTCCTTTGTACGACATGTGATATTTTTTTATGAGGAAAAATATCACGCCCAATACCCATTGCATGACCTTTAATGTTGAACATAGGTGAACAAATTTATATTTTCCATCGTTTCAACTTCACTCCTTTCAAAGTTGTATTTTTATTCTTTACAGTACTGATAGGGGATATATCTTTTTGACAACAATATTGTTATAGTATTTATCAACAGAAAGGAGTTGCCAATGTTTATAATTTCCGCAATCGTTTCTACCTTGTTGCTCTTTCTAGCCGGCTCAAATTTTTTCGTTGACCAGTATGACCCGGACGAACTCAGCAACATGGGTATCCAACAGAGATGATGGAAACCCACCCAACCCATTAGCCCCACGCAAACTAAAAAACGCGTCGGGCTTTTTGTTTTAACAAACGTGTATAATTAGAGAAAAATTTCACGGAACAAAATTTTATGCGCTTTCCCCTATACCAAAAACATGCCATGGCTCAATTAATGGTTCGAGATCTCGTCCAAAAGGAGGTCGCACCTGTCATTAATGGATTTGACCGCAAACAGGGGCTGATTAGTTTCACCTGCGAAGAACTCGCAACAAAGGGCGCTTCCTTTCGTGTGGCGGTAGATGGTTCCGAAACTCTGGGTATCATTCAGGCAAGATATAAGTTAGGCCGATTGCCTGCCTATAAGCAAGGATAGGTAGCCATGGAAGTTAATCCGCTTCACACAAAAATTGAAAAAACGATCCAGGTCAACGCTGGTTTAATTTTGATGGAAAATTCAACAGGATTTCCTCACAACGAATCCAATCTTTATTTAATTGGCCTTAACGGGAAGATCATTTGGAAAGCTGAAAAGCCTGACCCAGGCACCTTCTTCACCCGTGTCAAACTTAATGATGATGGACGGACCATCTCTGCCTATACCATCAATGGCCACGCCTGTGAACTTGAATTAAAATCAGGAAAGTTAATCAGCTTCACAACTTTTCGGTGACGAAAAGTTGTGAAGTTTACAGGTTGATACCTTCAAACCCGCCAACCTGTAAACCTCAAGGTAAACTAATTGAACTTTTCAAACTTTGACAAGCCTCCGCTCGGATTTGTACTTGTATTCCTGCTTTTCAGTGGACTGTTCCTCTCGAACACCTACAAGCTATGGTTCAAGACGGACTCGTACTATCAAGATGTTTACAACAGCCTCACCCGCTCGCCATCTTTGTATCCATTCAAAGAGTTCTTTCTAAGGCGACTGGAAAATAGAAAACGCTGGGAAGTGGAGCAAAAGATTTTTAGCGCGCTCGGATTTGTAGCAGTGATCGGCGCGGATGTATTGGTGGTAATGGCTTTCATACAATAATTTCCGTCATTTCACGGGCGACGTTCTTTCACCCGAAGCAGTCTCCGGCACGGCAAATAGGATTGCTTCGTCGAGATGCTTTGCAAACCTTCTCGTAACGACGGAAAAAATAAACAAGGAGCACTACGTTGAAAATCATCGCATGTATCAAGCAGGTACCCGACTCGGAGGCGAAAGTCAAAACCGAGGGCGGGCAGGTATCGTGGGGGGACGCGCCGCTGGTCATCAACCCGTTCGACGAGTACGCTGTCGAAGGCGCGCTTCAGCAGAAGGAAGCCTCAGGCGGCACAGTAACAGCCTTGTGCGTCGGCGGCGAATCAGCTAAGGATGCGCTCAAGCATGCACTCGCCATGGGCGCAGATGATGCAGTACTCGTCTCAGATGCCGCGCTCAACGATATTGACACTGTCGGGGCGGCGCGTGTTCTGGCGGCGGCCATCAACAAGATCGGCGGCGCAGACATGGTCATCTTTGGCCGTCAGACTCTCGACAATGGCGCAGGCCTCACGCCCGCGCAGACCGCCCGCATTATCGGGTGGCCGATGCTTGGGCTGGCAGGTCAGATCAAAGTCGACGCTGGCAGCGTTTCCGTTGAACGAGTCCTCGAAGAAGGCAGGCAAACTGTCAGCGCGAAAATGCCGGTTGTGTTGAGCGTCGTCCAAAGCATTGGCGAACCGCGCTACCCGTCGTTCATGGGCATCCGCAAAGCGTCAAAGGCAACTATCCCCGTTTGGTCACTGGCAGATATCAACACCGCCGCGCCCGCGCCAGTCATCACGCGCACCGAGTTGACGACCCCGCCCGCGCAGGAAAAAGAAGTTGAAATGATCACAGGCGAAAGCGCCGCTGATATCGCGGACAAACTCGCCGACAAAATTCTCGCGGAGAAAGTGCTATGAAAACTTTTGTTTACATTGACCATTTCAAAGGCGAGGTACAGCCTGCTTCATGGGAGGCGATCGGCCTCGCGAAAAATTATGGTACAGCCGTAGCCTTGGTGTTTGGCGCGGATACGGACGAGATCACAAAGGCCGCTTTTGAATATGGCGCCGATGAAGTGATCGTCGTGGATGATGCAGCGCTGACAGACTATCTCGCTGAACCGTATGCATCGACCCTCTCGGCGCTCGCTGCTTCTTCCAGCCCGGACCTGATCCTGTTTCCGACAACTGCTCGAACCCGTGAGATGGCCGCCATGTCCGCAGTGGATTTATCCACAGGCGTGTTGACCGATGTCACAGGTTTCGAAATGAATGGCGATCAGTTCGTTGCCACCCGCCCCATTTACGAAGGCAAGCTATTGGAGAAAACTGTTTGCTCCGGCAAACCCGTCATGGCCACCATTCGCGGACGTGTATTCCCCAAACCAGCGCGTGAATCTGGTAAGACTGGCACGCTCACAAAAGGTGTTGCGAAGACTGACACGCTCTCGACCGCGCATGGCTACTCTGCCGCTGAAAGCGCAGTAAACCTCGGTGACGCGGCTGTCATCGTCTCTGGTGGACGTGGCGTCTCAAATAACCCATCCTTAACCCCACCCGCGGGAATGGATGAAAAACAAGCCGAGGTCTGGCGCGCCCAGCAAGGCTTCGCGCTCATCACCGACCTCGCTGTTTTACTTGGCGGCGCAGTTGGCGCATCCCGCGCGGCAGTGGATGGTGGATACATCACCTATGCTCATCAAGTCGGACAGACAGGCAAAGTCGTCACACCTGATCTTTATATCGCCTGCGGCATCTCCGGCGCGATCCAGCACCTCGTTGGGATGAGAAATGCCAAGGTGATCGTGGCGATCAATAAGGACGCAGATGCGCCCGTTTTCAAGCAGGCGCGTTATGGCGTAGTTGGCGATCTATTTGCGATCGTCCCCGCGTTGACCGAGGCAATGAAGAAAAAAATGGGGAAGTAAGGAAGTAGGCAGGTAAACAAGTAAAAAAGATCTCCGAGTGAAATGGCTCGGAGATCTTTTTATGTGGCAGTGAGTAAGATTGTTGTAATCTATTTTTTACAACACATAATATTTTTTACGAATATTGATCTTCACCTTATTTATTAACCACTTGTGAAATCAAAGCCATTTTTAAAATTCACTTATTTTTTATGGGATTTATAGATGATATGGCTATACTGGGAAAAATATTCATACTGGTTTCCATACTTTTCGATTTATTTTTGCAATACTATAAAGGAGAATGCAATGAACGTACGACTTATAAAAGTTTTGTTCATCTTGGTCAGTCTGATCTCAATCCTCCTCGCGTGCAGCCTTCCTGGCAGCGCGACAGAAACCCCAGTACCAGTAGTTCAAGATACTGTCCCACCAGCCACAGAGATCGCCCCACCACCGCCGCCAACTGAGGTAGTTATTCAACACGCGTTGATCCCGGCAGACCTGCCTGCCGATCGCAGCAGTCATGCGGGTGATTATGACTCTTCCACTACTGCGGCAAAAAAGACATCCGCCGGGGGCGACCGCTTCACTTTTGAACGCTTTGAACGTCCATTCAATGCGAACACGATGGATGTCTATTTCTCACAGCTCGACATCGTCGATACCCTGGTCTTTCAAGATGATTCTTGGATCTATGGGTCTATCACACTAAAAGGACCAGATGCGAGCAACGCGCTGGCAGGAAGATACGCTCTCGAACTCGACCTGGACCTGGACGGGAAAGGCGACTGGTTGATCATCGCCGCCAACCCCGCTTCCACAGACTGGGGCGTTCAAGGAGTTCAAGCTTTCCAGGATGCCAACAAGGATGTCGGATCGAAGCTGCCCATGCTCACGGATGAAGGCGTGGCGGGCGGGGATGGATTTGAAGTCCTTGTTTTTGATCAGGGAAATGGCAAAGATCCCGACACTGCCTGGGCGCGTGTCTCTCCCAGCGATCCCAACACGGTCGAGATCGCCGTCAAACGTTCCGTGCTCGGTGACCCTGCTAAATATTTGATCAATATGTGGGCGGGCAACTCGCTGTTGAACCCGGCCTTATTCGATATCAACGATCATTTCACACACGAACAGGCCGGCGCAGCGGATGTTTCCCTTACATTTTTCTACCCTGCTAAAGAAGTTTCTGAACTTGATAACTCCTGCCGCATGGCAGTTGGCTTCCAACCCACTGGTCAGGAACCTGGATTATGCGAAGTGTTTTTTCCAGATGTCTCAGGAGGAGACCCAGCCCCGGGGCAACCCCCTCCACAAGGTTGCCCAAGACCTCAATCTTGCGTTGGCAATGGTGACTACTGGGATTCAATTAAGTGTGTTTGTAACCATATAGTTCCATAATTCAGTTTTTGACTAACCAGAAAATTTCAGTCTTCATAAAAAACTACATAACTTCCTCTAAATACTTAATCAAGACACCTCCGAGCTCTATAAAGAACTCGGAGGTGTCTTTCTATTTCTACTTCCTTCAAGATTATTGACAGTTATTTGCACGAACAAGTGATTGGATCCCATACAAGTGGTTTAATGCGCCTAACGCAAACTTGCGAGGAACATCCATATACCATCCAAATAGATGGTATTTCCCTTGACGTATTCATAAAAACATGTAAAATACATCCATATAACATCCATTTGGATGGCAAAAGGAGAAAAAGATGTCAAATCTAGATAAAATTATCATTGATTTAGGTTCGGTTAAGCTTGACTTGTTCATTGAACCTGAATATTGCCCGACCTGCCGGAATTCCAAACTCGCAGAGATTCTTTCGCAAGAAGATAATTCCGTGCTGGTAAATTCTCAACCTAGGGTAAGGTCTTCGTTCGGATTGGGTGCGTTCAACTACAATCGCGCTGATCTTGAGAAATATAAATCACGCCACGAGCGGGTCAAGATAAACGCCGTGGGCATGTTCAGCCTTGCCAACGATGTTCTCCCTACCCTCGCAATGAAGGTGGTAGAGTCTATTAAAGTGTACGGCGTCTTTCAGGCGCAAAGCGACGTAAAGAATGCATTGATACAAGCGGGAAGAATTTCATAAAGCTCAATGACACACGAGGAGATAAGTATGTCTGATACCGAGAAAATTACCATCAATTTGGGCGCCGTTGACCTTGGGAAGATAGACCTGCTGGTTGAGCATGGGCATTATTCCAATCGCACGGATTTTATCCGCACAGCGATTCGATCCCAATTAGAGAAGCACACAATTGATGTGCAGCAATCTGTGGTGCGGGACTCATATGCGATTGGCGCGGTTATTTATAGCAGATCTGATTTTGAAAAATTCAAGGCAAAGGGAGAAAAAATCAAAATCAAAATAATGGGAATGCTCCACCTTGATAAAGATATTCCTGCTGATCTGGCAGTACAAGTCGTGGAGTCTATAAAAATCCTCGGCATCTTTTCTGCAAGCGAAGAGGTGAAAGCAGCGTTGGCTGAAAAGGAAAAATAGAATGGAAATTTTTAATTCAAAATAAGGAAAATTATTTGTAAAAAGAGACCTTCGAGTTGATATGACTTGGAGGTCTTTGATTTACTCTCCATATCCAGCAGGCGGAATTCCCAATGCGTGAATCAATCTCGCCCAATAATTGACTTGCGCGGCAGTGCTGGCCAGGATCACAAACTCACGTTCGGTGAATGTGGACTTTACACGTTCAACCAAGTCAGGTTGAAATTTCAAAGGCGTTTGCGAGATGACTCGCGTGTATTGAATCGCCAGTTTTTCACGTTCGGAAAAAGTTTTCACCTTTTCAAGATCTCCGCGTAATGATTCAGATTCTTCGTCGGTGATACCCACATCACGATATTCATACGAGTTCATGTCAATACAAAATGGACAGGCTACCGCGTGCGAAGCGGTCATGCGGATCAGTTTGAGCATACGCTGAGTCATCGCGCCGTCTTCGTGCGCGACAAGTGATTCCATGACGCCTGAGCCAAATGCGGCTTTGGGATACCAGGCTAATATCCGCGCGGGGAGCATGGTTTTGCCAGTTATTTTTTCCGATGCCCAAATTCCAAGTTTAATAATGAGCGAGATTCGTTTTGGTTGTTGAATGAATGCTTGCATAATTTGTCTCTGCGTTAATTGTACGACCTTGGTATTATGTCTTTGTGAGAGCGTTCTCCCCGAAGCAACTTCCAATAAATTGGGGATTGCTTCGTCGGAAAGAACAAGAACTCTCCTCGCAATGACGTGAAATTGTTCTAATGCTGTTGATGGCTGGCTGTGCCGAAGGCGTGTTCGTAAACGAGCATGATGTAATATTCCCAGTTGAATGTATCTTCATAAGCAATGGACTGTCCCATTCGCGCAGATGGGGCGTTCTTGAGATTCTTTTCAAGGAACGCGAGCATCTGGTTCCATGCGTCACCTTGCGCGCCGCCGGCCTGGATGCCAGCTACATCTTCTACGAAGGCGTGCGGCTGACCATCATAGACAGTGATTTCATGCGGGATGTTGGCCGTGGTCAAAGCCGCATCAAATAAATTGACATCTTCAACAGAAATGGATTGGTCGGCACTGCCAAAAATTCCAAGCAGCGGGCCGGGCAACGCCTTCAACACTTGCGGATCAATTTCGGGCGAGCCGTAAAAAATAACAGTAGCGGCTAATTTATTATTATGAAGGCTATACACCAATGAGGTCCGCCCGCCATAACAGAAACCTGCAATGGCAATGCGATTTGAGTCGACGTCAGGTTGAGTCTCAAGCCAAGCATAAATCGAGTCTAAATCTGCATTTACATTTTCAGGTTTGGTGGTGACGACTTGATATATGGCGCGCGGAATCCATGAAGTAGCGGAACCGCGGAATGTATCCGGAGCGATAACGAGATAGCCTTGCTGTGCGAGCAAATCCGCTTTGCCGACGATCGATTCGCGCAAACCATAGAATTCGTGGATCATGATGACGGTGGGAAATGGACCGTCGCCTGCGGGTTTGGCAATGTAGGCACGTACATCAGGGCCGCCGTTCGCTCCGGGGACGGTAGTGTTGATGAGGCTGTCGAGTCGGTTTGCGCCGAGCAGCGAATCCACAAAAATGCTGAGAGGCAGGAAAAGTATCAGGATCGCAAGAACAGATAAAAGACCAAGCAGGATGCGTTTGAAGGTTTTCATAATTTTCTCCATATCGATAAGATGATCCATTATATTCGGGAACGCGGTCAAATCCTCTCAAAAATAAAAGCCCCGCATCCAAAATAGATGCAGGGCTAATTCCATTATTAGATTTTGCTAAGGCGTGCGTCCAGTGGCATGGCAATCCGCACAGGTGGTCGACGAATAATTACGGACATCAATATGTTTGGATGCCATATTGCTGATCGTATGTTCATGACAGCTAAAGCAGGTATAAGCCGAGGTTGTGCTTGGATGACAGGTTACACAGGCAACAATTGGGTTGAGACCATGAGTAAGCGGGAAGGTGTGTTTGAAGGTTGAAGGCTTCCAAGCAGTTGTGGTATGACAGGTCGCGCAATTGGTACCAGCTTTGCCGACGTGAACATCTTTTGTCTTATGGCACGAATAACAATCTTTGGGTGTACCCACGAAGACGCTGTTGATATGGCAGTTGGCGCAGACGACATTGATGTGCGCTCCGGTCAACGGGAATGCTGACAGGTTGTGATTGAAGGTGGCAGGTTTCCAGGCTGTGGTGGAGTGACATGCCGCGCAATTCGTCCCATACTTGCCGCCGTGATGATCATTCGCCGCATGGCAGGCATAACAGGTTGTGGGCGTGCCTTTGAACTTAAGATCCGCATGGCAACTAGCACAGAGAACGGTGGTGTGCGCACCTGTCAGTTTGAAGATTGAGTTGGCATGGTTGAACGTGGTGGGCTTCCAGCCTGCAGTGGTATGGCATGTCTCACATTGAGCGCCAAGTGCGCCGGCATGCGGATCACTGCTGCCATGGCACGAAACGCAGGTGGCAGGTGTGCCAACAAAGAATTTATCTTTATGACATTGCGCACACGTTACAGCAGTGTGTTTACCCGTCAATTGGAAGCTTGAATTTTTATGATCAAATGTGCTCGGCGTCCAGCCGCTGGTCGTGTGACACTGTGCGCACTGAGTGCCAAGTTTGCCGGCATGCGGATCGTTCTTGGTATGGCAGGATGCGCAGTCCATGGGAGTGCCTTTGAAGACACCGTTGATATGACAACTCGCACATAAAACAGAAGCGTGTTTACCCGTCAACTGGAAAGCGGAACTACTATGATTGAACGTAGATGGCTTCCAGCCGCTGGGCGAATGACAGATCGCGCATTGTGTGCCAAGAGTGCCTGCATGAGCATCATCCTTGGTGTGACATGAGGCGCAGGCCATGGGCGTACCTTTGAAGACACCATTTATATGGCAGGTTTCACAAGCGACCACTGAGTGCTTACCATCCAGATGGAACGCGAACTTGGAATGATCCACTTTAGCGAGTTCCCAGCCTTCGGGAGAGTGACAGCCGGCACATTCTGTCCCAAACTGACCGTTGTGATGGTCATCCTTTAAGTGACAGGAGACGCAGGCTTGTGGGGCTGACTTCAGCTCGCTCAGTGTGTGGGCATTGATATGACACTTCGAGCAGGCCAGCGGCGCATGTTTGCCGGCCAATTTGAATGAAACCAAATTATGGTTAAAGGCCGAGCCGAGAGACTCCACTCCATTATGACAGGCCATACAATTCGTACCAAACGTCAGGAAGTGTTCGGTCGAAAAAGCCTGGTTGATCTGCAAATGGCAATTACCGCACGTATCCTGATCGAACGGCGAGGTGTATCCATTTACGTGACAATCTTTACATGCAAATGCAGTGTTATCCGTCTTGGTCTTATGCGAGGTCAGTTTGAAGGAAACTTTGCTGTGGTCAAATGTGGAAGGACTCCAGCCTGCGGGACTATGACAAGTTCCGCATTGGTTGCCAAGAGTACCTTTGTGCGGATCATTCTTGGTGTGGCACGAGGCGCAGTCCGTAGGCGTACCTTTGAAGACATTGTTGATATGGCAACTCTGACAGACTACGGCCGAGTGTTTACCGGTCAAGTGGAATGCCGAGTTGTTATGATCAAATGTGGATGGCTTCCAGCCAGCCGGCGAATGGCAGGTTGCACATTGGCTGCCAAGAGTACCCGCATGAACATCATCCTTGGTGTGACATGAAGCACAGTCCGTAGGCGTACCTTTGAAGACATTGTTGATGTGGCAGCTCTGACAGACAACGGCTGAGTGTTTACCGGTCAAATGGAATGCCGAGTTGTTATGATCGAACGTGGATGGCTTCCAGCCACTGGGCGAATGGCAGATTGCGCATTGTGTGCCAAGAGTGCCTGCATGAGCATCATCCTTGGTGTGACATGAGGCGCAGGCCGTGGGCGTACCTTTGAAGACACCATTAATATGGCAGGATTCACAGGCAACCACTGAGTGCTTACCATCAAGATGGAACGCGAACTTGGAATGGTCCACTTTTGCGAGTGCCCAGCCGTCGGGAGAGTGGCAGCCGGCACATTCTGTCCCAAACTGACCGTTGTGATGATCATCCTTTAAGTGACAGGAGACGCAAGCCTGTGGCGCTGACTTCAAGTCGCTCAACGTGTGTACATTGATATGACACTTCGAGCAGGCCAGTGGCGCATGTTTGCCGGCCAATTTGAATGAAACCAAATTATGGTTAAAGGCCGAGCCGAGAGACTCCACGCCATTATGACAGGCCATACAATCCGTACCAAACGTCAGGAAATGTTCGGTCGCAAAAGCTAGGTTGATCTGCAAGTGGCAATTACCGCACGTATCTTGATCGAACGGCGAGGTGTAGCCTTTTACGTGACAATCTTTACATGCAAATGCAGTGTTATCCGTCTTGGTCTTATGCGAGGTCAGTTTGAAGGAAACCGAGTTGTGGTCGAATGTGGAAGGACTCCAGCCAGCGGGACTATGACAAGTTCCGCATTGGCTGCCAAGAGTGCCCGCATGAGCATCATCTTTGGTATGGCACGAAGCGCAGTCTGTGGGTGTGTCCTTGAAGATATTATTTTTATGGCAACCCGTACAAGCAACAGCAGAATGTTTCCCGTCCAAATGGAAGGCGAATTTCGAGTGATCGACCGTGGCAGGTTTCCAGCCAGCCGGCGAATGACAGGTTGCACATAGCGTCCCAAGTTGACCGGCATGCGCATCATCTTTGATATGACACGAGGCACAGTCGGTGGGCGTGCCCTTGAAGACTCCATTGATATGGCAACTCTGACAGACAACGGCCGAATGTTTACCGGTCAAATGGAAGGCCGCGTTGTTATGATTGAATGTGGATGGCTTCCAACCAGCGGGTGAATGGCAGGTTGCGCATTGATTGCCAAGAGTGCCCGCATGAGCATCATCTTTGGTGTGACACGAGGCGCAGTCTGTAGGCGTGCCTTTGAAGACACCATTGATATGGCAGTTCGTGCAGGCAACAGCAGAATGTTTCCCATCCAGGTGGAACGCAAATTTCGAGTGATCCACTGTGGCAGGTTTCCAGCCAGCAGGCAGATGGCATGCTCCGCACTGCGTACCAAGCTGACCCTTATGATTATCATCTTTTTCATGACATGAGAAACAATCTTTTGGTGCGGCTTTCAGATCAGCGATAGTACGAGCGTTGATATGACAAGCTGAACATTTCGCAGCGATATGTTTCCCACTCAGTGGGAAGGCTACTTTGGCGTGGTCAAAGTTGGAACCGCGTGATTCGACGCCGTCATGACAGGCCATACAATTCGTGCCAAACGCCAGGAAGTGTTCGGTCGAAAATACCTGATTGATCTGCAAATGGCAATTGCCGCACGAGTCTTGGTCAAATGGCGCAGCATAACCTTTTACGTGACAATCCTTGCAGAGGAATGCGGTGTTATCCGTCTTGGTCTTATGCGAAGTTAGTTTGAAGGAAACCGAGTTGTGATCAAATGTGGCAGGACTCCAGCCCGCGGGACTATGACAAGTTCCGCATTGGGTGCCAAGAGTGCCCGCATGAGCATCATCTTTGGTGTGACATGAGGCGCAGGCCATGGGCGTACCTTTGAAGACACCATTGATATGGCATCCTGTACAGGCAACAGCAGAGTGTTTCCCATCCAGGTGGAACGCAAATTTCGAGTGATCCACAGTGGCAGGTTTCCAGCCAGCGGGCAGATGGCACGCTCCGCACTGCGTACCAAGCTGACCCTTATGATTATCATCTTTTTCATGACATGAGAAACAATCTTTTGGCGCAGCTTTCAGATCAGCGATAGTACGAGCGTTGATATGACAGGCTGAACATTTCGCAGCGATATGTTTCCCACTCAGTGGGAAGGCTACTTTGGCGTGGTCAAAGTTGGAACCGTGTGATTCGACGCCGTCATGACAAGCCTTACAATCCGTACCAAATGTCAGAAAATGTTCGGTCGAAAATACCTGGTCGATCTGCAGGTGGCAATTACCACATATATTTTGGTCGAATGGCGCGGCATAACCTTTTACGTGACAATCCTTGCAGAGGAATGCGGTATTATCCGTCTTGGTCTTATGTGAGGTTAGTTTGAAGGAAACCGAGTTGTGATCAAATGTGGCAGGACTCCAACCTGCGGGACTATGACATGTTCCGCATTGGTTGCCAAGAGTGCCCGCATGAGCATCATCTTTGGTATGACACGAGGCGCAGTCTGTGGGTGTGTCTTTGAAGATATTATTTTTATGGCAACCCGCACAAGCAACTGCTGAATGTTTCCCATCCAGATGGAACGGGAATTTCGAGTGATCGACCGTGGCTGGTTTCCAGCCCGCGGGACTATGACAGGTTGCACATAGCGTACCAAGCTGACCGCCATGCGCATCGTCTTTGATATGACACGAGGCACAGTCGGTGGGCGTGCCCTTGAAGACTCCATTGATATGGCAGTTTGCACAAATAACAGTGGAATGCTTCCCATCCAGATGGAATGCGAATTTCGAGTGATCCACTGTGGCAGGTTTCCAGCCAGCGGGCTGATGACATGCTCCGCACTGGGTACCTAGCTGACCCTTGTGGAAATCATTTTTTTCATGACAGGAGAAACAATCCTGCGGCGTTCCTTTGAAGACGCCATTCTTATGGCAACTTTCACAGGCCACAGCGGCATGTTTACCGTCCAGATGGAACGCAAACTTGGAATGATCTACCTTTGCAAGACTCCAGCCTTCGGGCGTATGGCAGGATGCGCAGTTGACTCCAAACTGACCGTTATGATGATCATCTTTTTGATGACAGGAGACACACGCCAGTGGAGTCGCTTTTAAATCCTTAAGCGTGCGCGCGTTGATATGGCAGACAGAACATTTCAGTGGGGCATGTTTTCCGATCAGGTTGAACGCCACCTTGTTATGATCGAATAGCGTGCCATGCGACTCGACACCGTCATGACAAGCCATGCAATTCGTGCCAAACGCCAGGAAGTGTTCGGTCGAAAACACCTGATTGATCTGCAAATGGCAATTGCCGCAAGTATTTTGGTCAAATGGCGCGGCGTAACCTTTTACGTGACAATCTTTACAAACAAATGCGGTGCCATCTGTCTTGATCTTATGCGCGGTTAGCTTGAAGGAAACCGAGTTGTGATCAAAGGTGGCAGGACTCCAACCTAACGGGGTATGACAGGTTCCACACTGTGTTCCAAGAGAACCTGCATGCGCATCATCCTTGGTGTGACACGACGCGCAGTCCATGGGCGTACCTTTGAAGACACCATTAATATGACAGCTGGTACAGGCGGCGGTGGAATGTTTACCATCCAGATGAAACGCAAACTTCGAGTGGTCAACCTTCGCAGGTTTCCAGCCATCAGGTGTATGACAGGTTCCACACTGTGTACCAAGAGAACCTGCATGCGCATCATCCTTGGTATGGCACGAGGCGCAATCCATCGGTGTGCCTTTGAAGACACCGTTAATATGGCAGCTCGCACAGACTACGCTGGAATGTTTGCCATCCAAATGGAATGCGAATTTCGAGTGATCCACTTTGGCAGGTTTCCACGCTTCGGGTGAATGGCACGATCCGCAGCTTGTCCCAAATTGACCATTATGGAAATCATCCTTTTGATGACAGGAGAAACAGTCCTGTGAAGTGGCCTGCATGTCAGCGATAGTACGGTCATTAATATGACAAGTGGAACATTTAGCGAGGGAGTGCTTGCCGATCAGGTGGAAAGAGACTTTGTTGTGGTCAAATGCCTTGCCATGCGAATCCAAACCGTCATGGCAAGCCATACAGTTCGTCCAAAACGTCAGAATATGATCCGAAGCAAATGCCTTATTTACATTCAAATGACAGTTGGCACAGACTACCTGGTCAAACGGACTGGCATAGCTTTTTACATGGCAATCCTTGCAGACAAATGCTGTGCCGTCTGTTTTTGTTTTGTGAGCCGCAAGCTTGAATGAAACTGTGTTGTGATCAAAGGTAGCTGAAGTCCAATCAGCGGGAGTATGGCAAGTTTCACATTGAGTGCCAAATTGGCCGGCATGTGTATCATCCTTCGCATGGCAGGCAAAACAATTTGTGGACGTGTTTTTGAAGTCAGCATTTTTATGGCAGCTTTCACAGGCGACGGTTGTATGTTTGCCATCCAACTTGAACGCGAACTTCGAATGATCGACCGCCCTATTCCATCCATCGGATGTGTGGCAGGAGGCGCAATCAGTACCGAATTGACCGGCATGTTTGTCGTCTTTTGCATGGCATGAGAAACAATCGGATGGAATACCTTTGTATTTATTATTGATATGGCAGTCGGTACAGATTACTTTTACATGCAATCCTGTTAATTTAAAGCTCGCGAGGTTGTGATCGAATTGAGCAGATTTTCCCCATCCTTCCGCAGTATGACAGACTCCGCATTGTGTCCCAAATTGGCCGAGATGCTGATCATCTTTTTCGTGGCAGGCAAAGCAATCTTGCTTTGTAGCTTGCAAGCTGGGCAGATCATGGGCGCCAATGTGACATTGCGAGCACAATGTCAAAGCGTGAATACCAACCAGTTTGAACGGAACCTGATTATGGTCGAAGTTTGAACCGTGCGAATCCAATCCATCATGACAGGCCTGACAATTCGTCCAAAAAGTCAGGATGTGATCCTGGGTGAATACCTGATTAACTTTCAGATGGCAGGTTGCACAGGTCATTTGATCGAACGGTCCGCTATAACCATTGACATGGCAGTCTCTACATTCAAACGGAGTACCGTCCATTCGCAGACGGTGTGTTTTTAGAGAAAAGCCAAGTTGATCATGTGGATCCCAGCCGGGTGGAATTCGAGTTAGTGTTGCGGCCGGGCCATGATGTTCTGTATGGCAAGTTCGGCAGTTCAGATCCGTTTGACCAAAACGGACCACACTGTGCAAACTTGCCGGGTCTTGAAGTTGGGCTGTGATGTCGGAATGACATGCCAGACATCGGTCTGCCATCGTAGCGGTTTCCCAAGGACTTGTATGACACGCGCTGCACTGTTGGATATCAGAATGTGAAGCTATGCCGCCCAGAGGCGCGCCAACCTGATTACTAAGACTCCCCGGATTGAATATTGCACCGCCGCTGGCAAAGGCCACGCCGGTGATACCTAAAAGAGTCACTACTGCGACTAATAGGCCTGAAAAAGAGGAAACCCACCCTTGAATTGTTGTTTTCATATTGTAAAGCCTCCCTTCCAAGGTATGCCGCTCAAAAGTACATTAGCCGCAAACGATTGGAAGCATTTACAGTCGCAAAAAAATTCTGCTCAAAAATACCAAGTTTCTGCCCAATCAAATCTGATCAAAATTACTTTTTACCGATCATTTTTAGTGCTTTTTGCCCATAGCTTTACGGCAAAGAGAAAAAAAATAATAAAGTCACAAAAAGCCCTGCTAGTAGGCAGTCGCCAAATGCCAATAAAGGTTACCAATTACAATGTATTTGCAATACTTATACCGATGAGGTATAACTCCAATCGGTCAAAATACATAGCTCGCATTTCCCTATCAATTATCCATTCCAGAGCGTTTCTGTGAACTTTGGGAAACAAAAAATTCATATCTAGAAATTTCAATCTTCTAGATCTTTTTTACTAAATTTGATGTATTAAAATAACATGAATGGCTCTCATATTCCGTTATAAAAACATTGCGCGCACCTTTCTTTTTTGTAAGGAGTAAATTAGGCCCGCGCCTAACTTATCTTCTTTTAAAATCTACAAATGAATCTTCTCAAAGCGGATTAATGAAATAGACCCCACAACCATTCTGGGGCAGGGTTTCCTCTTTTATGAATAGTTTTATCTACGGGGAAAATCGCTTCGCGAGATTGCCAATTCCAGCGAAATTTCATCAAAATCCTTGTGGTATAATGTGCCCGTCCAAAAAACGGAGAGGTCGCGTAGTCTGGCTTAGCGCGCACGCTTGGAAAGCGTGTAACCCACAAAGGTTCGCGGGTTCGAATCCCGCCCTCTCCGCCAGAAAAGACAACGTCCCTGTGCGGGACGTTTCGTTTTTAGGGTCGCGCGCCCCCATTGAGGGGATGAAATTCGGATCCCGCCCTCTCCGCCAGAGAAGACAACGTCCCTGTGCGGGACGTTTCGTTTTTAGGGTCGCGCGCCCCCATTGAGGGGATGAAATTCGGATCCCGC
>CAIWRB010000096.1 GCA_903914955.1 uncultured Chloroflexota bacterium
ACCCAGCGCTCTGCTACCAACCACACGCGAAGCGTCTCGAACCCATCCAACCCTTCACTCCACCACTCGCCGATCTGCCAACCCCGCAAAGCGTCCAACAGCACGATCGTCCTATGTTTCGCGGAACGGAGAGGGGTGGCCACTTCATACTTTATTAACCCTCGTACATGGAATATTTGATTGAGTTTTTGCCAGTTTGCTTTACTGCATACATCAATGTATCAGCGGCTTCTATCATCTTTTCAACCGTCGCGGGCATTTTTGTGAAAGTTAGAACGCCGATACTAAATGTTGCATGCAAATTGTTCTTGTGGAGTTCATCTGTGAGCTGATTTTGAATCTCGCTCAGCAGTTTTTTGGCAGCTTCCTGATCGGCTTCTGGTAACAGGAGCGCGAACTCATCACCGCCAAGTCGTGCGACGACATCTGTTTTTCTCGTACGGCTCTTGATACTTGTAACCAGAGTGCAGAGGAGTCTGTTGCCTACACTATGTCCATGCGTATCGTTGATAGTCTTGAAATTATCAACATCCAAATAGGCAACTGTAAATGGGTGGTTGTACCTGCCTGCGCGATCAATTTCGATCTCGGCTAACTCGTAAAATGCGCGGACGTTCATTGCGCCTGTCAATGCGTCGGTACGTGCCAATTTGCGTTCGTATTGTCTGGAGCGTATCAAGTCTGACAGTAAAAGCGTGATTAGAGAATAAATTGCTACATTTGAAAAAAAATCCCACACATACTTGGTAAGGTTGGTAGAGTAACCATTTATAGACAAATCAACAATTAACGCCATCATTGCACTGGCAAAGGCAATGACAAGTCCGAAACGTCTATTGATTGTCGCCGCCAGCAGTGCAGGGATGAGGTAGATAGCGCCGAATTCGATATCTGCCCCTATCCAATAGTCAAGAATACCAATCAAAAAAACCAGTAAACTTATTGGAACCAACCAAACAGGTTTTTTGTGTTCTATCAGATTCAAACGCAATCTTTCCATCTTCTACCTTTTGACGCTATTTTACGAGCAGCGAGCTGACTGCATGCTCTCCCCGTAAACTTCACTTTTAACATTTTCCCCGCTAAAAATTAAATTATATCCCCGTTCTTTTCCCCAAACCTCAACTTTCAAAGCTGTAACCTCCGTCAATCCGTCTTCCGTATCTTTCTCCCCTTTCCCAAAATCTTGCATGCCCTTTGGTGTGCCCATGGCAACCGAAGCATAGAGAGTGGTTTGTGCCCGCTCTGCGCATTGTTGGCACGCTCTTGAGTTGCAAGACTCTTTGTAAGTTAGGGCTCTTCTACTTCTTTCGGAAGCCTCACCGCAAAAACAGTACCTTGTCCTACTATACTATCCACTTCAATATCCCCATGATGCGTGCGGACAATTTCCTTTGCAATAGCAAGCCCCAGCCCTGCGCCGTGCAAGGTGCGTGATCCTTCGACACGATAGAAACGGTCAAAAATATGCGGAATGTGTTCGGCTGGAATTCCAATTCCCGTATCTGAAACTTTTATCAAAACATTGTTTTCATTTCGAACTGCTGAAATGCTTATCTCGCCGCGCTGTGTGTATTTGATGGCGTTATCAATCAGGTTCACGAATAAGCGAATCAGTTCATCGCTATCACCCAACACGGTCAGTTTTTCGGATGTTTCGCAGTGAAGCGCAAGGCTTTTTGCTTCAGCCAATGGGCGCAAAGAATCGGCAACATCACAGATGAGTGTTGAGATGTCGATCATCTGATGCAAGTTGTTACTGCGTTTTTCTCCGCGTGCCAACAGCATAAGATTTTCAACCAAAGTTCGTAATCGGTCTGTTTCTTCATTTAGGTCGTCAAGGGCTTGTTCATATTCCTTGGGCGTGCGCCGTTTCTCGCGGATCATGCCAAGAATGGCTTGCATGGCAGTTAACGGTGTGCGTAATTCATGCGATGCGTCATTGGTAAATTGGCGTTCACGCTGAAAAGAATCATCAAGACGTGCAAGCATGTCGTTTAGTGTTTGTGCCAGTCGACCTACTTCATCATCAATGACAGGAGTATTTAATCTTGCTGAAAGGTCTTCTGCTGAAATACGACGGGCCGTTAAAGTAATCTGATCAATCGGAGCTAGCGCGCGTGCGGCGAGAAAATATCCGCTCAAACCAGCAACCAAAATCAATAATGGAACGCCCACCATCAAAGTAGTCAGCAACCGTTGAATCGTATCGCGTGTGCTTTCCAAGGACTGCGCAACTTGAACATAAGCAACCAGATGATTGTTATCCTCGACTGGGGTGGTATAGACTCGTACCATATCGTTGCTGTCTTTATCCAGGTAAGTGAGAAACGATGAAGTATTGGTTACGGTTGGGGCGGGCAAATCATGATAAGGTCCGAAGGATTGAAGAATCTCCTGTTGAGGGTTGAGGATGCGGACGGTGAAACCGCGGGTTTGCAGATCGCCGTTGTCTGGAGCTTCGATAAAACTATCGGGCAGAATGA
>CAIWRB010000097.1 GCA_903914955.1 uncultured Chloroflexota bacterium
GATATTTGAGGGGAAACCTGTAAGGTTTGAACGCCAGCGCGCCCAGACCAAGACCTGCCACTTTTAGAAAATCACGACGGGAAAACGACCGATGCATATTCACCTTTTTTGTTAATTGTTTTCGCAAGGATACCTGCAAATAAAAAGAGCGTCAACAGCACACTGAGAATATATTAATATTTTCCCACACCTAATCTTTCGCAGTGGGAGTGGATAAATAATCTTCCAACGCGCGCATACAGGTCGCGCTCACTTTATGGCCGACCTCGTCTTCGCAATACGTCACCTGCGCGCCGGCTTGTTCGAGCAGCTCAATCGACGCGCGCGCGTGATCAATTGGAACCATATTATCCTGTGTGCCATGCGCCACAAAAACATTTTTTCCTGTCAGTGGTTTTTGTGAAATTAATTCTTCAAGACCCGCTGGGACAAAACCAGCCAGCACACCCATCTTGCGGACTCTGTGCGGATAAAGCATCGCAACCAAATTGACCATTGCCGCGCCTTGACTGAATCCCACCAGATCAAATTGCAGCGCATCCACCTTAACCGAGGCTGAGTACTCGTCTACAAGCCGAATCAACCCGTCCGCGACTGGCCGAAGCGCTTCGAGGCTGGACCTGCCATCGGTCAAGAGTTCAGGCGCGCGCCACGAGAATCCACTTGGGTCCGCAGGATATGGCGCGCGCGGCGCGATCACCCAAAAATCTGTTGAAAGCCCTCGAGCGAAAACCCACATCGAATTTTCGTCGCCAGTCCAACCATGAATGAGAATCAGCATACGCGGATTTTCAGTTTGGGATGCGCGTACGCGCAACGTCCAATCGTTGAATTCAATAAGTTCGGTATTAGTCGCGGTTCGCACGTTTTACGATCCAATCAGATAAGTTGAGAAGCAGGAAGATCAGTCCGATCGGAACGAAAGCGCCGAGCATACACACCAACCCCATGATCGCCGCGCCGAAACCATAGGTGAGCCAGATCAGGCCATCGCCGACAATAAATAACAAGACAAGCGAACCAAAGATAAGACGCACGTTTGTATCTTTGATGTAACTGCGCAGATCACGACTCATCTTTTGCTTCCAAATATTTTTTTATTCACACGGCTCGTCCACGAAGTAACTTTTTTTAATTCAGGCAAAATGGCTTCAACTGCAATTTCGCCGAGCAGCGCTACATCTTTTACTGCAACCTTGTCTAGCAGGTTAAGATGATGAACATTCGGTCTGACGATGATATCGGGCGCATCTGCTTCAAGGCGGTAATGCGCCAGCGCGCGGCTGCTGAGATCGACAGCTCGCATAAAGATATCAAAGGCCTGTGCATATTGCAACCGATGGATTCGATCTGAGATCTGCTTCGGCAGCATGGATGGAACAGGAATGGAATACGTGCGAACTGGGATATCAAGCGGATCATTCAAAACGACAGCGACGATGGGCAGGTCGGGTGAAAGTATACGCGCCACTGAAACAGGGACGGGATTCAACACGCCGCCATCCATCAATTCCCAACCGTTCAAACGATGCGGCGGGAAAATGCCAGGCAATGCGATCGTGGCAAGCACGCCATCTCTTAAAAATCCTTCAGAGATGACGATCTCATTGCCGGTCTTTGTATCCACAGCAGTGACAGCGCAAGGGATTTTCAGATCATGGAAAGTCTTCTCGCCCAATATCGTATCCAATAATTTTCGCACGCCGGAAAGCCCCAACAAAGAGGGGCCATCATTCGAGTCACGTGCATATAAACTGCCTTGATCAGTCGAAGTGAAAAATTCCTCGATCTCATTCGGCGTGAGTCCTGATGCGTATAAAATAGCAACCAATCCGCCGAAGCTAGTTCCCGCAACCGAGCGGATCTTATATCCTTCTTTTTCGAGGCGGCGAATTACGCCAATGTGAGAATTTCCCTTGGCTCCACCGCCGCCTAATGCCAATGTTATATCCATATTTTTTTATTACCTTTCGATAAATAGACAGCACGAAAGAAAGAGATTATACCTTTCAAGTATTGACTTGGTTTAGTTTGGGTCTCGGATCAACCAAACAGCCACGCCCGCGCCGACGAATGCCGCGATGATCAATATGCCAACCAGCAATTTGGAGGAGTTTCCATTCTTCGGCGTAGTAGACGGCGGTTCTGTGGGTATCGTCATCGTGGGAATAACTGTTGAGGTTGGAATCAAAATTGTAGGAGTAACTTCGATTGTAGGGGTAGCAGAAATAAAAGCAGTTGCTTCCAAAGTGGCAGGCTCTGGCTGGGTGGCGGCCTTCTTCACCAATAATTCCTGTCCTTGTTGTATCACTGAATTTTCCCCAAGATTGTTCAAGGCCTGTATATTTTTGATCGTCGTTCCATATTCAATGGCAATGCTCCAAAGACTTTGTCCATACTGAACCTTATGGAACACATCACCATTGGGAAGGGCTGTCACCATCACCACAGGAACCATGAATTGGCTGACGCCTTGATCGATACCAGCCGGGACACTCGTCAGAATTGCGGATGCAGAATTCTGCATTTGACCAGAGCCAGTTGCGGCGGCACAATCGACTGCGTAATAATATCCATCAGCATTCTGTGATATTCCCGCGCCGATGTGAGTAAAATTTTGCGATAGCATGGTGTTCATGTGTTGCTCATCCTGCCAGGCCGAAGGTACGCCGTCCCATACGATCGGATTCGAATCCATAAGAATATTTTCCGCGCGAAATCCACCGAGAGAAAGATCTCCTGAAAGAGGGAATCCAAGGGCAAGTAACTGTTGAGTGAAAGTTGATCCACCGGGGCGCGCATGTGTAATCTGACCCGTTGCTGCCATATAATCTGCTTGAGATTGGGCTGACTGATTAAGGATGGGATGAACAGTCAATGCACTCAGGCCATTCGCCAAGCGCAGACTATTGACTGCGTTGATCAATTGCGATGGGGAAGTGATCGCCTGTTGAAACTGCGGCTGGGCATAAGCATCCTTTGTCGGGGCAAGCAAATACATCAATACCAGCACCGAACAAAAGGGAAGCCAAAAATGTTTTTTATTCATCTATATGAATCTATCACAAAATACAGAAATCAAAGTTACCCGACCTTCGATTCCATTTACAACAACGCTGATAACGCATCAAGCAAACGATCTACATCTTCCTTTGAGTTGTATCCTTGAATGGAAACGCGGATCAAATTTTTATCCTGCCACGAGATGAGTGGGACTTCAATTTGGAATACATCATACAACCGTGTCTTAAGCGCGACTAGGTCAGAGTCAACTGGGAGAGGGGCGGTGGTCAATTGGGCGAACCAACTGTCAGATTGATGAGAAGCGTGAAGCGGGGCAAGTCCAGTTAATTCACAAATCCTGCGCTGAGCATCTTCTGCAAGTTCATGGCAGGCGACTCGTACTTTATCCCAATCATGTTCCTGTTGAAATTTAATCGCGACAGGGACAGATAAAAACGCAGCGACATCGCGCGTACCCCACCACTCATGATGATCTACAAACTCCGAGCCGCTCGGTGTTATGGATTCATATCCCCAAGAAACGACCAGGGGTTTTAGTAGCTGCTGCATTTCGGGGCGGGCGTACAAAAATCCCGCGCCCTTTGGGGCACATAACCATTTATGCAAATTCCCACCGTAAAAATCTGCGCCAAGAGAATCAAGAACAAGTGGAAGCTGACCTGGGACATGCGCGCCGTCAATGACCGTAATAATTCCCGCCGCACGCGCGCGCTTAATAATTTCAGCTACCGGAAATATCACTGCAGTCGGGGAAGTGATATGACTCAGAAAAATTACCCGCGTGTGTTCAGTGACAGCAGACCAGAAAGATTCAATAAAAGCTTCTTTGGATGTTAAAGAAACTGGTTGATTGATGTAAGAAAATCCATGTTCCTTCGCGAGGAAATGCCAGGTACGATCCATTGCGCCGTATTCATGATCGCTGGCAAGCACTTCGTCGCCTGCACCCAATTTTAGGGAACGCGCAACGATGTTCATGGAAATGGTCACATTTTGAGTGTAGACCAGATTGTTCGCATGAGTGCCAAGATATTCACCAAGCACCGCACGGGACTCAGCCATCAACCCGGTGAAACGCCTGTCCATAAATTCAACGGGTTGATATTCAAGCTCACGCTGCCAGCGTTGATATTCTTCAAAGACAGGTTTCGGAGTTGCGCCAAATGAACCATGATTGAGAAAACAAATATTAGGATCGAGGAGGAAGTATTGTTTTAGAGGATTCATTTTATGATTATAAGTCAAGCTGTCTTAGCGCGTCCCTAAAACTTTTTGCAAATTTACGCGCTGCCTCAATGGGATCTTGACTCTCCCCGATCGTTTTCACACAGGCCGAGCCGACGATGACACCATCCGCCAGTGCACCAACTTGCCTGGCTTGCTCGGGCGTGCCAATTCCAAACCCCACGCACACTGGCACAGATTGCTTCGCATGTTCACGAACGCGATTAATCAAATCGCCAAGCCCATCTGAAATGGTTGTGCGTGCACCTGTCACGCCTGTTACGCTGACGAGATAAATAAATCCCTTCGCATGACGCGCAATGGATTCCATGCGCTCATTCGGCGATGTCGGCGCGAGCATTTGGATCAAAGGTAAGTCTCCAACCAAAGTTTGAAATTCACCCGCTTCCTCTAACGGAAGATCGGGAATGATAAATCCATCCGCGCCTGCTTCACGCGCATCGTGGACAAATTTCTCCAGTCCAAATGCCAGCATGGGATTGAAATATCCCATCAAAATAAATGGGATGGTCACACCGCGCTTGCGTAACTCCGCAACAGCCGCGAGAGACTTCTTGATCGTGATTCCTTTTTCCAAGGCAACCTGTGTCGCCTTTTGAATCACAGGCCCATCTGCGAGCGGATCGGAGAATGAAAGCCCTACTTCGATCAAGTCTGCACCATTTTTTGCGAGAACTTCGATCACATCAATGGATGTGTCCAAGTCAGGATACCCCAACGGGAAATAAGGCATGAAGATCGGTTTATTTTTGAATGCGTTTTCGATTCTGTTCATAATTTCCTCAGGTCTGGTGATTTGGTGGTTTGATAAAGAAGCGGGAACATTTCCTAATTCCTAATCCCTAATTCCTTTATCACCGTATTCAAATCCTTATCTCCCCGCCCTGACAAATTGACCAGGATCACCTGATCCTTCCGCATCTTCGGCGCGCGCTTGATGACTTCCGCCACAGCATGAGATGACTCTAACGCGGGGATGATCCCTTCAATATGACACAAAATTTGGAAGGCACTTAATGCTTCCTCATCAGTCGCGGATGTGTAAAACGCCCGCTCGTTATCCCGCAACATCGCATGTTCGGGACCGACCGCCGCGTAGTCCAATCCCGCTGAAATAGAATGGGTTTCTGCGATCTGTCCATCTTCATCCTGTAACACATACGTGCGCGTTCCATGAATCACACCGACTCGCGCCTTCGTCGCATCACCAAATCGCGCAGCATGTTTGCCCGAAGCAATTCCGCTGCCGCCTGCTTCGACACCGATCAACTCAACATGTTTATCATCTACAAATCCGCTAAAAACACCGATGGCATTTGATCCGCCGCCCACGCAGGCAATGACCGCATCAGGCAGTCGTCCCACATCACGCAACATTTGTTCACGCGCCTCAATGCCGATCACGGATTGAAACTCGCGCACGATGGTTGGGTATGGGTGTGGACCTAATGCTGACCCGAGCAAATAATGTGTGTCGCTCACATTCGTCACCCAATCGCGTATGGCTTCGTTGATGGCATCTTTCAACGTTTGCGTGCCCGATGTCACGGGGTGCACTTCCGCTCCGAGCAACTTCATGCGAAAGACATTCGGCTCCTGTCGCGCAATATCTACAACTCCCATATACACCACGCAATCAAGCCCAAGCAATGCAGCGGCGGTTGCAGACGCCACTCCATGTTGACCTGCGCCTGTTTCAGCAACAACGCGCTTCTTTCCCATGCGTTTCACGAGCAAAGCCTGACCCAACGCGTTATTGATTTTATGTGCGCCTGTGTGTGCCAGATCTTCGCGTTTCAAATAAATTTGGGCGCCGCCCAATTTCTCCGACAATCTTTTTGCGTAAGTCAACGGCGTGGGTCTTCCCACGAACGATGCCAACAAACCTTCATACTCGCGCCTGAAGGCTGGATCTTTTTGCGCATCAACGAACGCATGCTCCAATTCGATCAACGCGGGCATTAAAGTTTCAGGGACAAATTGTCCACCGTAAATTCCAAATTTTGTGGGTAATAAAGTTGTCATCATTTCATATCATTGCAAGGCGATATTTTTTCGCCGAAGCAATCTCCTTCTTTTGGATGATTGGTAAATTTTTCCACACTCAAACTTGACTCTATCCATTTAGAACTGCCTGCACGAAAGCCTTCATCTTGCCCGCATCCTTCTCACCCGCAGCTGATTCAACGCCAGAGGCGACGTCTACGCCCCAGGGTCTCACCTGCCGCACCGCATCAGCGACATTCTCTGGAGTCAACCCGCCCGCCAGCAACAGCGGATAGCGCTTCGCCAACTCTGCAGCCGCAGACCAATCCGCAGTCACGCCGCTTCCGCCGTAGACATCTTTGACGGCAGCATCTACTAAAAATGCAGGTACTTCATCGCATTCATAGCCAGTAATATCAAATGGAATTCCGCGAAAGGCTTTGAACACATGCGGAACAATCTGAGCAAACATCTCTGGCGTTTCATCACCGTGAAGTTGTGCCAGATCCAGTGAACAGGTTTCCAAAATATTTTTCACTTCACCGACTGCTGAATTTACAAACACTCCAACAAGTTTAATATTTGGATATTCACGTTTTAATACGGAAGTTATTTCTACACAAATTTCTTTCTCAATAAACCGTATACTCTTGGGGTAAAAATTAAATCCGAGATAATCCACGCCTGCATTTATTGCGGCGAGGGCATCTTTCAAGTATTTGATGCCGCAGATTTTTATGATCGTCATGACGGTTGAACATTATTGCCTGCCAACTCGCTGACCTTCGCAGGAATATCATTGGATGTGACCATGGCCTCACCTACAAGAATAGCGTCAATGTTTATGATTGCTAATCGCTCAACATCTTGCGCGGTAAAAATTCCTGATTCAGCGACAACAGCAATTTCAGCGGGGATCATCGGGCGGAGGCGTTCCGTGGTTTCGAGTGAAACTTCAAAGGTGGCAAGGTTGCGGTTGTTGATACCGATCAGTTTTAAATCCTGCAGTTTCAAAGCTCGTTCAGTTTCGGCTTCGTCATGGACCTCAACTAATACGGTCAATCCCAAATTTAAGGCGCAGGTGTGCAGGTCGGCGAAAAGTTTGTCATCTGTTAATGCAGCGAGGATGAGCAGGATGGCGTCAGCGCCGTTGGCGCGGCTTTCGTAAACTTGAGCTTCGTCTAATATGAAGTCTTTACGAAGCAAGGGTAAAGTGAAGTTGCGAGTGAAACGCAAATCGTAAAGAGTTTCAAGTTTGCCCATGAAGAACTTTTCATCAGTCACTACAGAAATCGCGGCAACGCCGTTTTGGGTGTAGATATCTGCTACTTGAAAGAGGTCAAGGTGCGCGGCGAGAATCCCTTTGGAGGGAGAGGCTCTCTTTAGTTCTGCGATCAGGTTTGGGCGGGGAATGAAGCGCTTGTGCTTGATGGCGGAAAGAAAATCTCGAGGCGCAGGCGAAGACTCTGCTGCGCGGCGTAATATCACAGCATCGAGCGCTGCAATCTCCAATTTCTTTTGAGCGATAATTTTTTCTAAGATATTTGTCATGATTATTTTCGTAGGGGCGGATCGCGACGCGGAGCGGGCCTTACCGCGAGTATTCAACCAGCGCGTTGAGTTTGGCGAGGGCTTTGCCGCTATCGAGCGCGGCTGCGGCTTCCACAAGCGCGGGCTTGAAATCACCAGTTTCAGCGGCGAGAGCGCCAGCGGCGTTGAGCAAAACAGAGTCGCGACGAGCGCCTTTCAACTTGCCGCCGAGTAGGTCGCGCATCATCGCCGCGGACTCGTCGGGCGTGCCACCGCGTAAATCTTCCATCGTGGCAAGCGAGAAACCAAGTTCGGTCGGATCAAGATCATAGGTTTTGACCACGCCATCTTTGAGGTGGCTGATACGATTGACGCCGCAGGTATTTAGTTCATCGGTTCCGCCTGCGCCGTAAACAATCATTGCGGCGCGTGAACCAAGTTCGTTGAGTACATTGGCGAGCGGTTCGGTGAGCGTGGCAGCATAGACACCCGTTAGTTGAATGTTCGCGCCCGCAGGGTTGGTAAGCGGACCGAGAACATTGAAAATGGTACGCTGACCGATTTCCTTGCGCGGACCGATGGCGTGTTTCATGGCAGGGTGAAACTTGGCGGCGAACATAAATCCAATGCCAATCGTATCAATGGCATGAGCAATTTGTTCGGGCGTAAGTTCAAGGCTGATACCGAGCGCAGAAAGCACATCGGCAGAACCGCAGTGAGATGAGGCGGCGCGATTGCCATGCTTGGCAACTTTGCGTCCCGTGCCAGCGAGGACAAATGCGGCTGCGGTGGAAATGTTGAAGGTGTGCGCACCGTCACCACCTGTGCCGACAATATCGTAAATGCGTTCATCTGGATTAGCAAGTTTTACCTTGACCGCGTTGGCGCGCATGGCGCGGACTGAACCTGTGATCTCAGGAATGGTCTCGCCTTTCATACGGAGTGCGGTTAGATATGAACCGATCTGTGCCTGCGTTGCTTGACCTGTCATGATGACATTCATCGCTTCTTCGGCTTCTTCGGCGGTGAGGTCGGTACGATTGATGGTCTTGGCAATGAACGGCTTCAGCTTGGACGGTTCCGCAGACGCGCCAGCGGGTGGAGCAATCTTTATATCAAGAAAATTCTTGAGCAATAGTTTGCCGTGCTCGGTCAGAATGGACTCGGGATGGAATTGCACACCGTAGGTCGGGTGCTGACGATGTTTGAGTGCCATGATCTCGCCTTCAGTAGTTTGCGCGGCGATCTCGAGTTCGGATGGGATAGGTTCGTACACGACGAGCGAGTGATAGCGCATGGCTTCAAACGGTGAAGGAATGTCTTTGAAGATACCCTGTCCATTGTGCGTGACGGGCGAGGTCTTGCCATGCATGAGACGCGGAGCACGATCCACTTTGCCGCCGTAGACTGCGCCGATGCATTGATGTCCGAGGCAGACGCCGAGCACGGGAATCTTACCCGTGAAATGTTTGATGGCTTCGGGAGAAATACCGCCATCTTTGAGTGGTTCGCCTGGACCTGGGGAAATAACCAGCTGATCAGGCTTGAGCGCGATCAACTCGTTCAATGAAATTTGGTCGTTGCGAAAGACACAAATATCCGAGCCAAGTTCGCCCAGGTATTGGACGAGGTTGTAGGTAAATGAGTCGTAGTTATCGATTAAGGCTAGCATAAAGTCTCCGTTTCAAATGGCATTGCGAGGGCGTTCTTTGCCCGAAGCAATCTCCAGCTATGAGGAGGTTGCTTCGTCGGGAAGAGCACCCTCCTCGCAACGACATATCATTCTTCATTTCCAAAGATGTCCACTTCATCAGCGAAGAGGTCGAGGGAATACGATAAGCCAGTCACATCGCGGACGAGTTTCATAGTCTCTTTGGCTTCGGTTTGCATGCGGCGGATTCCGTTGGCGAGGACATCGCGCGGGATGGTGGGATGGGCGAGGTAATAAGCACGCTTTTCGCGGAAAGGTTCAAGGAATGCGTTGATGGCTTTGGCAAGTTTTTGCTTGACTTCCACATCGCCGACCTGTCCCTTGCGATAGCGTTCCTTGAGGTCGTCCACTTCAGCGTAGGAGGGATTGAACGCGTCGTGATAAATGAAAACGGGATTCCCTTCCACGGTACCAGGGTCTGTGGCACGCAAGCGTTTGGGATCGGTGTACATGCCTTTGACTTTTTCTTCGACGGTCCTCACGCCGTCAGATAAATAGATGGCGTTGCCAAGCGACTTGGACATTTTGTTTTGTCCGTCTGTGCCGATCAGCATGGCAACCTCACCGATAATGGGTTCTGGTTCTGGGAAGACTTCAGCGCCATAGAGATTATTGAACTTACGCGCCATCTCGCGAGCAAGTTCCACGTGAGATTGATTGTCCCGTCCAACGGGGACAACACTAGCCCGCGGCAACAAAATATCAACGGCTTGAAGAACTGGATAGCCAAGCAAACCAAACGGCATGGAGTCGATGTTGGCATCGCGTGCCATGTCTTTGAGCGTGGGCATGCGTTCAAGGCGTGGAACAGTCACCAGCATTTCAAAGATCAGATTCATCTCATAGGTTTCTGGAATTGCAGACTGCACGAAAATGGTGCTGACCTGCGGGTCAATTCCAACTGCGAGATAGTCCAAAACAATCTCGCGGATGTAAGTTGGAATTTCTTTGATGTACTGCGGCTCGGGCTTGGTGGTCATCGTATGCAGGTCTGCAATGATGAAGAACGAATCATATTGATGTTGCAGGCGCACACGATTAGCAAGTGAGCCGACATAGTGACCAAGGTGCAGGCGTCCTGTCGGGCGGTCACCGGTTAATAAGCGGGGTTTGGTGTTTGTCATGGGTTAGGTTCCTTTCAAAAATTAAGGATGAATTATGAAGGATGAAGAAAAAGGCAAAAGAAGAAAGATGAATGATAAAAGAAGGTGAAATGATTTTATTCATCCCTCATCCTTTATCCTTCATCCTTGCCTTTTTATCCTTGATTTTCTGCCGCGTCGATTGCTCTCAACATCGCGCTGGCTTTATTCACCGTCTCTTGAAACTCCGTGGACGGATCTGAATCGGCGACAATTCCTGCACCTGCTTGTACGCTGACGGTGTTACCGCGCCCAACCATGGTACGAATGGCGAGACAGGTGTCCATGGCGCCGTCGAATCCGAAGTAGCCGATCATGCCTGCGTAGGCGTTGCGCACGTCTGACTCCAACTCTGCGATGATCTCCATCGCGCGGACTTTCGGCGCGCCGCTGACTGTTCCTGCGGGAAAGGCAGCTCTCACTAAATCGAAAGCAGTTAACTCAGGTCGCAGAGTCCCTTCAACGTGAGAGACAATATGCATGACATGTGAATATTTTTCAACGGTGAAGAAATCAGAAACTTTGATCGTGCCATATTCGCAGACGCGCCCCAGATCATTACGACCCAGATCAACCAACATCACATGCTCCGCGCGTTCCTTCGGATCGGCGAGCAGATCTTTGGCAAGCAATGCATCAGCGGCAGCGTCTGCTCCTCGGGGGCGCGTCCCAGCGATCGGTCGGAGCGAAGCCGTCCTCCCATCCAAACGCACAAACATCTCGGGCGACGATCCAACAAGGTAAAGTGGTTCATCATCCACGAGTCCGAAATCAAAAAAGAACATATACGGCGACGGGTTGAGGCGGCGCACGGCGCGATAAACATCGAAGGGCTCGACATTGGTTTCGCGGCTAAAGCGCTGCGAAAGCACCACCTGAAAAATATCGCCGGCGGCGATGTGTTCCTTGGCGGCACGCACCATATCTTCATATGTTCCCTGCGTATGATTCGCCTTGACCTTCGACGGCGTGACATTAATTTTTTGCACGGCGGGCAATGGGTGATGAATTCGCGCAGCAATCGAATCGAGTTTACCTTCGGCAGCTTGCATATCGCCATCCAAAACATTTGCGATGAGGAAGATCGTGCGCCGCGCATGATCAAATGCGACGATGGTATCAGCAAGTAAATAAATTCCATCGGGGATGCTTGCACTGATCCCAGTCGAAGTGTGAGCGCGGTTCATTTTCTTGCTGAGAGTTGATTCAAAGAACCGGACAGATTCGTACCCGAGGTAGCCTACTAACCCACCTGTGAAGCGCGGCGCGTTTGGTAAGCGGACAGCGGGAAAACGGTTCATTTCATTTTGCAAAAATATCGTTGGGTCAGTGCCATCGAGTTGGACGATACGTGTTTCGCCGTTTTCCTTGACCTCGACCTGACCATCGCGCAAAATATATTCTGCTCTGGGTTGAACACCGATAAATGAATAGCGCGCAATACGTTCTCCGCCTTCGACAGATTCCAACAAAAAAGATGCGCCATCGCCGCGCAGTTTGAGATATAAACTGACCGGGGTTTCGAGATCCGCTGATACCTCGCGGATGATGGTGGTTACAGTACTGACATCAAGTAACATATTTTGCTCCTAAAAGATAAATGGTCAAACGTATTAAAACAGAATCCTCTCCGTCCAAAAGGGACGAGAGAGGACTCCCGTGGTGCCAACCCAGGTTTGAAGTTACCTTAAAATAAAATCTCTGTTGTAAGCAACAGAGATCCAAAAGCCAGCTTCACTATTTCAGATACGCCACTAATCGTGGTTATATCCTTACTCTGTAACGGGAGCTCCCGAATTAGACTACTTGCTATTGCTTTCGTCCTCTCAACTCGGAGGTCCATTCCACTTCTGCGCTTTTGCCTTGCTTTCAGATATTCTACTCGGCTCTCTGGAATTCGCTTTGAAGTGTACTCGTCCTCGTCAACGTTTTACATATGTGATTGATCGGTATTCTATGACGGAGGGCGTGTTGTGTCAAGTAGGAAAACGCGCTTGGCGAAAAGGCTGCATTGCGAGTCACAGGCCCGCGCGATGATGAAACAATCGCGATCGTAAATCCAAAATCGCGAATCTACATTCATAGTTATAATCATCCCTATGCGCTTCAATTTATTTCGACAGTCCGACGTCCCCGAAAAATATCGTTCCAACTTTTCGCATCTGTATCTCGACATTGCCTGGTTCGGCATATTGAGCGGCACAGCTGTAAACTTTCTAAACATATACGCCACGCGACTCGGAGCGTCAGGTTTGCAGATCGGTCTGCTCACAGCCATGGCCGCCGTCGTCAACCTCTTCCTCGCCATCCCCGCAGGCCGCTGGATCGAAAAACGTCACACAGGCCGCGCAGTATTCTGGTCTTCGGTCATCTTCCGTCTCGGCTACGTATTATGGATTCCGCTGCCCTGGCTCTTCGACGCGCAAGGACAGATCTGGGCGCTGATCATTCTCGCTTTCCTAATGGCCATTCCGCTGACACCGCTCGGCGTCGGCTTCAACGCACTATTTGCTGAGGCAGTCCCGGACAGATTTCGCGCACAAGTGGCGGGCACGCGCAACATCACTTTTGCGATCACCTATATGCTAACTTCATTCGGAGCGGGTTATATTCTGAAAAGCCTGCCTCTTGAGATAGGTTACCCTGTCATCTTTGCGATTGGGGCGTTCGGCGCGGCGATGAGCAGCTACCACATCTATCACATTGAACCTTTGCTGGAGGAAAAATTTCCACTTCCCGCTTCGCCGCAACTTGATCCAGCTCTTCGGGCAGACTCTCCCCGTGGAATTAGATCTGCGCTGCGCCTTGATATTTGGCGAACCCCATTTCGGAACATCCTGCTCGTGTTGTTCTGCTTTCATCTGGCGCACTATATCTCCTCGCCGATCTATCCGCTCTACAATGTGCGCGTCTTGAATCTCAACGACAACAATCTTGGCACAGGCACAGCGCTTTATTATCTGACCGTTCTGATCGGCTCCACTCAATTCAGACGAGTGGCTCAACGCTATGGAAACAAAAAGGTGACAGGCTGGAGCGTAGCCGGCATGGCCATATATCCATTCATGCTTGCGGGGGCTCATAGCATCTGGCAATATTACGTTCTATCTTTTCTGGGAGGATTTCTATTTGCCATGGTCAACGGCGCGTACATCAACTACATGCTCGAAAACATCCCGCCCGATGACCGCCCCTCTCACCTCGCGTGGTACAGCATCGTCCTCAATGTTGCCATTCTTGCAAGTTCACTGGCCGGCCCCGCCATCGCGGAGGTGACTGGCCTTGTTAACGCGCTCATCATATTCGGCGTACTGCGCATCCTCGCAGGTTTCGCCATTCTCAAATGGGGATAAAGATACCCATGAAACAACAACTCCCTTATCACGGCTGGTGTTTTGTCTGCGGACACGAAAATCCGCATAGCATTGGCCTGACCTGGTACGTAGATGACGATGGCAATTTGACTTCCGAATTCACATTGAACGAAGCCCATCAAGGTCCGCCCGGAAATGCACACGGTGGAGCATCCGCCGCAATTTTAGATGAGGCCATGGGGCTTGTGGTTTGGGCTGCTGGGCACAAAGTAGCGGCTGTTAATTTGGAGGTCAATTACCACAGGCCGCTTCCGCTATTGCAACCGCTCATAGTTGAAGCGCGTATCACACAAGTGGACAGTAGAAAGATCTTCTCGACTGGCGAGATCAAGCTTGCTGATTCAACGGTCGCCGTCAGCGGGCGCGGAATCTATGTCTCAGCCCCAAAGCTGTTCGATAAGGTAAGGTTATCAGGCAACAAATGAAAAAAGCCGCGCTTATTTTTTGTGCCTTTTTATTAAGCGCCTGCCTCGCGCAGCCTGCAACTGCACCAACGCTTAAGGCAACTACAAGCTCGCCCTATGTAATCAAACAAGCGGATAATCCTTACGCGCCACAAACAGGAGACACGGGCTGGAAGCGGGGTGAAGTAATACTCACGTCAACAAATCTGTCTGAACGCTCCGATCTCACACCAATTCAAAATGAATTCCACACTTTGGGATCCATGCCAAATACTTGCAGCAAACTACGCATAGTAATCAATCCCCCCAACGACACATTCCAAATTTTTATTGAAATCTACAGCGTTACCGCTCCAAAATTGAAATGCAATAATGTCTTTCAACAATTCGACGCGACCATTTTGCTCGGTGTATATTCCGCAGGGCGCTATACCATTTGGGTAAACGATAGCTATGTAGGAGATTTTGTTTCTATATAAGCTGGATAAAGAACCAACCTCGCGCATTAAATGCTAACGGAAGGCTGATTCAGTTTTCTAATATATTGGCAAACTCTGATCCACGTCCATCGCCCAGGCATTGATGCCACCCTTGAGATTCTTCACTTTTTTGAATCCCGCACTGACCAATAATTCCAGCGCGCGCGCAGAGCGAGTTCCAGCTTTGCAAAAAACGACCATGTCATCGGCGCTATCGAGTTCGGTCAACCGTGCCGCAAGCTGCCCCAGCGGAATGTTGATGGCATTGGGTAATGCAGAAATCTGCAACTCGTGAGGTTCGCGCACATCGAGCAGGATCAGTTTTGAGTTACCCGCAGGGGAGAGACGATTCTTCAGGTCAAGCGCTGGTATATCCAAACCTGCACCAGCTGATCCATCCACGCCATGATCATGGCCGGGAACACCGCAAAATTCTTCGTAGTCAATTAATTCCTTGATATCCGCATTTGGTCCGCAGACGCGGCATTTTGGATTCTTCTTGAGATTCACAAAATCAAAGGACATATCCAGCGCGTTATAAAGCAGGAGTTTGCCGATCATCGGTTCGCCGATTCCGAGTAAAACTTTCAAGGCTTCGGTGGCTTGCAGTGTGCCAATGGTGCCCGGCAGAATTCCAAGCACACCGCCTTCCGCGCACGAAGGGATAAGCCCGGGCGGCGGCGGTTCGGGAAATAGACAGCGATAGCACGGACCTTCCTTTGCGTAGAAGACGCTCAACTGCCCGTCAAAGCGAAAGATGGAACCATAGATGTTTGGCTTGCCAAGAAATACGCAGACATCATTTGTGAGATAGCGCGTAGGAAAATTATCCGTACCATCAATAAGAACATCATAATCTTTTGCGATGCGCAGGGCATTAGCGGACGTGAACGGCTCATTATAAATATCTATTTGAATGTCGGGATTCAAATCCTGTAATTTTTCTTTGGCACTATCTACTTTTAATTTTCCAATCGTGGATGTGCCGTGGATCACCTGCCGCTGGAGATTCGACAGCTCGACCACATCATAATCCACAAGCCCGATGCGGCCGACTCCTGCCGCAGCCAGATACAAAGCCACAGGCGATCCAAGTCCGCCTGTGCCAACGATCAGCGCTGAGGAATTTTTTAACTTGCGTTGCCCTTCCAATCCAACTTCAGGGATTAACAGGTGGCGGGAATAGCGTAAAATTTCTTCACGTGAAAGTTCGGGCAGCATTTTAGCCTCCTGCGGCAGATGCCATCAAGATAATCTTATCATTTTCGTTCAACGGAGAATCCATTCCGTTCAGCTCGCGAATATGAACGCCATTTACAAAAATATTAAAATAGCGGCGCAGGCTGCCGTTCGAGTCAAATAAATGCGTCTTGAGTGTTGGATAACGAACAACAAGATTATCAAGCAACTCCTTGACTGTGGAACCTGTGACGGAGAATTCGCTTTGATTGTCAACGTAAAACTTCATAAGAGCGGGGAAACGGACGATGGCCATGTGAATAGTATACAGGATGATCGCTTTGCGTGAAAGATAAAGAAGGTAAAAAGTCCCAAGGTTTTTAGCCTCGGGACTTTTGCGTTTTTACTTTTTATTTTCTGGCAGACTATATTCCGCCCTGCTCTTCTTTCTTCGCTTCCATTTCCTTCCGATGCGCTTCGATGATCGGGCCCGTGATGTGAGACGGGACTGTATCATAATGATCAAGCTCCATCGTGAAGTACCCACGTCCGCCAGTGATGGAGCGGAGTTGGGTTGTGTAGCGCAATACTTCAGCCAGAGGAACATTTGCCACAATAACGGTGTTGCCGTGTTCCGAATCGGTTCCCTGTACACGGCCGCGGCGTGTACTGAGGTCGCTCATCACATCGCCCATGTGCACATCTGGAACTGTGACACGAATGGTCATGATCGGCTCAAACAAGACCGGGCCTGCATCATGCACCGCGAGCTTAAAGGCTTCACGTCCCGCAATTTCGAACGCGAGCGGTTTTGAATCCACTTCATGTTCCTTGCCGTCGTACACGATCACTTTGACGTTGCTCATGGGATAGCCTGCAAACGCGCCGCGTTCCATCGTCGCCTTAATGCCTTTTTCGATCGGGGGCAAATAAGACTTCGATAAATTCATGCCTACGAGTTCATCTGCAAACTCAAAATCAGCTGTGGGCAAAGGCTCAATGCGAAGATGAACTTCTCCAAATTGACCCGAGCCACCGCTTTGTTTTTTATGACGATATTGACCGCTGGCCTTACGTGTGATTCCTTCGCGATATGGAACACGCGGCTCATGCGTCGCAAGTCCCACCTGGAATTTGGCTTGCGCGCGATGAAGCGCCACGTCAATATGCTGGTCGCCCATGCCTTTCAAGACGGTCTCATGGGTTATATGATCGTTCTCCCACTGGAGAGTCATATCCTCTTCGCACAGACGAGTCAATGTCGGGGAAATTTTCGCGGCGTCGGCCTGACTCTTCGGAGTGATGGCCACACGATACAACGCGGCAGGGAATTTCGGTTTTTCAAAAGTGAGCGGATGCCCTTTGTCGCAGAAGGTATCGCCCGTGGCAGTTACGGTCAATTTGGAAACCGCGGCAAGATCACCAGCATGGATAATTTTTGCGGAGATTGCTTCTTTGCCGCGCTGGAAATGCAAGCCTGAAACACGTTCTTCCACATTCTTGCTCTGATTCCAAATATGTCCTTCCGCCTGGATGGAACCAGAAAGTACACGGAAGTATGACATCTTCCCTACAAATGGGTCAGCAGTAGTCTTCCAAACATAAGCGGCTAACGGACTTGTATCAGTCGGCTTGATCTGCTCTTCGCCATCCTTACCTGTCGCGCTTTTTACAAGAGCTTGTAATGGTGATGGCATCAGGTCAATGATATCGTTGAGAAGCGCAATTGTGCCAACTTCATGCCCACCTGCGGCACAGAAGACGGGGACGAATTCTCCTGCGTAGACTACATCTTCCAATCCGCGCACCATTTCTGCGTCAGTGAGGGAACCGTTCTCGAGGTATTTTTCCATCAGCTCGTCTTCCCCTTCTGCGGCAGCTTCCACCAGCGCAAAATGGGCTTTCTCCGCCGCTTCTTTTTGATCCGCTGGAATCTCTGCGGTGATTTTGCCGTCACCCATATAGGATTTCATACCGATGATATCGACCACGCCTTTGAATCCGGCTTTTTCACCGATTGGCAAATGGACTTTGATGGCGCGTTTACCATGCGCTTTAACGAACGCTTCAATGGCATCGTATGCTTCTTCAAAATTCGCATTGTCACGATCCATTTTGTTGATCACAAAAAAGCGCGGCAAATTGAATTCATCTGCATAACGCCAAGCGAGTTCAGTGCCAACTTCGATCCCCGAGACAGCGTCCACTAAAATAATCGCCCCATCAGCAACACTCAGGGCAGAGATGATCTCGCCCACAAAATCAGTGTAGCCTGGCGCGTCAATAATATTTATTTTGTGATCGCGGTGCTCTATTGGGATTACGCTTGAATAGATGGAAATTTTTCGGCGGTGTTCTTCATCGTCATAGTCTGAAGCCGTCGTACCATCTTCGACCTTGCCCAGGCGGGTAGTTGCCCCCGTAGCATGTAGAAATGACTCCGCCAACATTGTTTTACCCGCGCCGCCATGCGATACGAGCGCGATGTTGCGAAGAAACTCGGTGGTATACTCTTTCATCGAAAAAGCCCTTCCTCAAGTTATAGGATGTAAAACTGTTCTTTATCCTGCCTTACACGATATTGAATTCGGGTATGCCGGAAGGCAAGTTGTCCGATTGTAAAAGAACTCAAGTGAATTGTCAAAGAGTGAACGTCACAGACATTGCATGACATTCTGGTACTGCAAGGTGATCCCGTGGGTTTTCTGTTAAACCAATATTCTTTTGTCGCATTTTCCATCCTGCTGATCATCGTCGCAGGATTTATTCTGCTTAGAAAAAAATCAAAATGGAAAGGCTATTTCGCCTTTGGAGTGATTGTCTCATCCTTGATCTTCGCCTGGGCGCTGTTACATCCACGCCAAACATTGCTCATGAACGATGCAAAACTGGTGAAAGAAATGATCGGCGCGGGCACGCCCGTAGTACTTGAATTCCAATCGCCCTACTGACTGGCTTGCACCGCAATAAAGCCCGCCGTTGACGAGCTTGAACAGGAACTGGGAGACCGTATTCATTTCATCCGATTAAATATTCAGGAAAAAGCAGGCATGGAACTCGCGCCAATATATGGCTTTCAATACACACCAACTTTTATTTTCTTCGACGCGCAGGGCAATGAAATCTGGCGATCGGTTGGAGAATTCGATTCGCAAAAAATACGAGACTCGCTCAAATGAGTTTTCTTCGCCGTCTTACATTTAATTTTTTATATTTCCGCAAACCACCCTGGGACAGCGGCATCACTCCGCCCGAACTATTTGAATTCATTCAATCTCATCCCGCGGGCCGCGCCATTGATCTTGGTTGCGGCACAGGCACGAATCTTCTCACGCTGGCAAAAACAGGCTGGCAAGTTACGGGTATAGATTTTGCCTCACGCGCCATCCAGATCGCGAAGAAGAAACTCAAAAAACAAAACATCAACGCAAAATTGCTCGTTGGCGATGTCACTAATTTCAAAGTGGATTCGCAATTCGAGCTCGCCCTCGATATCGGTTGTTTTCATGGCGTCGAATATAAAGCGGATTATCTGACTCAACTGGATAAGATCCTCGCCCCAAATGGATTCTGGTTAATGTACGGATTCTTCAAACTAGACGCGAATCAATCTGGACCCGGGCTTGTTGACTCCGACTTGAACATGATCTCAACCCAGGCATTAATCCTCAGCTCCCGCCGCGATGGTTTTGATAAACGCGAACGTCCTTCAGCATGGTTCCTGTTTCAGAAGAAGTAAACAGAATACTACGCACACTCTTCATCGTTTCCCCCCATGAAAATTCTCTTCCTCTTCCTCGATGGTATCGGGCTCGGCGAGAACAACTCCGAAAAAAATCCGTTCGCGCGCGCTGAGATGCCATATTTGCAATCCATGCTTGGCGGCCAATCTCTCATCGGCGAGTCTGCGCCCTTTGAAGGCGATCACGCCAGCTTACTTTCTATCGACCCAAATCTCGGCGTCAAGGGCTTTCCCCAATCCGCAACGGGGCAGAGTGTTCTGCTTACTGGAATTAATATTCCAGAAGAATTGGGCTATCACTACGGTCCCAAACCAAACCCCGAAGTGGCTCGATATCTTGATGAAAAAACTATCTTCGCAAAAATAGTAAAGGCTGACAAAAAAGCTGCGTTACTTAACGCTTATCCTTCACGTTACTTTGATGGGATCGATTCTGGCAAGCACCTATATTCTGCAATTCCTCTCGCGCTGACAAATGCCGGGCTGCCGCTTTTTACACAAGAGGATTATTATGCAGGCCGCGCGCTCTCTGCAGATTTCACAGGCAAAGGCTGGCGCGAATTCATGAAATTAGATGATTCGCCTTTATATGACCCCGAAACAGCGGGAAACAAACTGGCTGAACTCGCCAGGCAGTATGACTTTTCCTTTTTTGAATATTGGGCCAGTGATTACGCAGGTCACAAACAGGATATGAATTGGGCGATCAGGCAGTTGGAAACTTTCGACAGCGTGCTGAAAGGTTTGCTCGATATCTGGCGCGCTGAAGATGGATTGATCCTGCTCACTTCAGATCACGGTAACATGGAAGATCTATCCACGCGCAGGCATACCGATGCAAATGTTCCGCTTCTATTATTCGGGGATTTAAACAGTCGCCGCGAATTCCAAAAAGATATTCACGACTTGACAGGAATTGCACCTGCGATCAATGAATATTTGAAAATAAATTAACCGAGATTCATTTCATAGACTCAAGGATTTGTTTCGCCATCGCAGACATTTCCCTGTCTGCACGATTAGCGGCGATCTCCTGCAAGGCAGGCACTGCGCGTTGATCACCCAATTGCCCCAGCGAGTGCATGGTTTGTTTTTGCACGTTGCGGTCAGGGTCGAGAAGCATATCGATCAAAACGGGAGTAATTCGAACATCCTTGATTTTCCCTAAAGCAACAACTGCATTCTCTCGAATGCCCGCTTCGGGATGATGAATAGAATCGATTAATACA
>CAIWRB010000098.1 GCA_903914955.1 uncultured Chloroflexota bacterium
AAATCAGGCCATGCCTTTTTGCATAAGCGACAGCCTCTCTTCTATTTTTGAGCTGGAGTTTCTCAAGGATTGAATGTACATAATATTTGACTGTGTTCACGGAAAGGGAAAGCTCCTGCCCAACATCCTCGTTGCTCTTCCCTTTCGCTATCTCCCGCACCACATCCAATTCCCTCGGGGTAAGCGTGGGCAATCCTTCTTGAGGGAAAACAGAACTATTTGACTCGGATATTTCCTTCATTAAACGCAGGGTCATGGGATCTGACAGGAAGCTCTCCCCTTTATGAACTGACCGTATTGCAGAAACAAGCTTTGTCGGATGCATATCTTTAAGTAGATATCCCTTGGCACCGCTCCGAATTGCGGCAAACAGATCGTCATCCTCTTCAGACATGGTCAAAAAAAGTATCTTGCAATCGGCATAGCCATCAAGAATTTGACGAGTGGCGTCAGCTCCGGTTCCATCCGGCAACGAAAAATCCATCAAAATGATGTCCGGCTTTATCCTGCCAGCCATCGCAACAGCCTCACGGACCGACCCGGCCATTCCTGCAATTTCAATATCAGGTTCGGTGCGAATAATGGAAGCCAATCCTTCGCGAAAGATAATATGGTCATCAACAATTAACATTTTCATATTTTTAACTGATCAGGGGAAACCGAGTGAATATCCATGCCTCTTCCAGCGGTATACAATTTTTCGCAGTACCGCATAACTAGATATGAACAATGCTTTTTGCTTCTAATTTCGCAAATTTTCGACCGAACTTTAGAAAACGGATGATAGTCAAATAGCAAGCTATGCTCCACAAGTCACCTTCTCACATGGTGATGGTCTTGCGCCAAACAATTCCCACCGCAGAGAAGCAGCTTTTTTAAAGTTGCTCTGCAACTCTGCGGCAAAATTATGGCGGGCTATTTACTTAACATCAAGGACAAATTCAGTCTGCAGAGGTTGGTCTCCAGAGATAAACTCAAACCAAAGCTTATACTTGCCAGGATTTGGGAAATTAACTGAAAATTGCAACTGTGCGTGATCGGTGAAATCCGGCCTTAGAAACATTTTCATTTCTTCATCAATCACATACACGACACAATTCTCTCCAGACTGGGGCTCTATTTCTTCCGTAATCACCTTGCCCTGAGCATCGACTACCTCAAAAACAAGATTAATAGACTTACCAGCCTTCAATTCGCCGTCAACCTTCAAGGTAACCTTAACATCACCGACCGATTTGGTAAGCTCTGTATCTGGTGTCAACACAGCTGCTTGCGTCTTTGCTGTCCCAACATCAATTGGCACGGTCAGCGTGAGAGGATCGCCATGCGGGGGTCTGATATCCACGAACAGTATATATTGCCCATCTGATGGAAACACGAATTTCGGCTGAAGTTTGATATCTTCTTTATCGGTGAGCGGCATCGCAGTTCCCGGGGGCATATCCGTTGGGTTGGCTGGATTCATCTCCTCCATTCCCTGAAGAATGATCGGAATAAAGAAAGGATCCACAACAACCGGGTCTGCTTGTAGCGAAGAAAGATCGCGAGAAGCAACTGCGATATAGGCATAATATATAAGTTTGCCATAGCCCCTTGCTTCAAGGTCGGTGACTACCTTGCCAAATTCGTCAACGATCTGGATGTTAAGCGCTGTGCGTTTCCCTGCCACGATCGGTTCTTTTTGATCAA
>CAIWRB010000099.1 GCA_903914955.1 uncultured Chloroflexota bacterium
GCGACGATGCGTATTTTATTTGATCGCCATCTGGGACAGTGGAACTATAGAGCAGTGCCTTTGTTCCCAGCAATAAGGTAAGTTATTTTTCAGCCATTACTTAGGAAAAAAATAACGGTATTGTCCTGGTCATTTCATCTCAAAGATGGCATGGATTTCTCCCCCAATTCATCCAGACAAGCTTTGTCCACTCTATAAAGAAATTAACGGGCAAGGAGTAGGTCAGGCTTGTAACCTGACAGTTTTTGAAAACTTGACATTATTCAACAATGGATAACAGATCTCTACCGCAGAGATGCGGAGTTCCCGGAGCTTTTTATTGATTTTCTCAGTACTCTCTGCGGTGAAAATAGCCGTCTTTTGGCGCAAGCGGGGCTATCCATTATTAACGTTATTTTCAATGAAAATTTACGGGATTTTTCTTTCTTATACGCCTATAGCAGCCGTATAATGATGGAGCCAGACCAGCTATCAGATCACGAAAGCGTTAAGTTGATTTTTACTGCTGGTGAAGTGTATCGTTTGATTCATTCAACAAAAGAATAATACTTCATTCAATTTATAAAATTTCTATGCGTAAATTGCCAAATCCTCTCGTTATTATGATCAGTCTGATCCTGTTTGTGATTCTGGTTGCCCTCTGGATCGTATTTGCGCCCACAGCTATCGGCGGCCAGGTGTCTTATGTGTTGGTGGAAGGCACCAGTATGTTACCGAATTTTCACGGCGGTGATCTGGCCATCGTGAAGGCAGCCTCCACTTATAAAGTGGGCGAGATTGTCACCTACAACGAGCCCGACCTGGGAGCAAAGGTTATCCATCGCATCATCGCGGTCGAGCAGGACCGATATGTTCTCAAGGGTGATAATAATTCGTGGATCGATCCTTATCACCCTACGAGCGAGGAGATCGTTGGCAAATTGTGGATCCACGCTCCAAAAGTTGGTAATACGATCTTATGGCTGCGTTTGCCGGTCAACATGGCGTACCTGGTAGGTATTGCAGGAGTTCTTATGATAGGAACAAATAAACAACAGAATAAAAAAGAGAAGCGCAAGAATCGATCGCCTGAGGGCGGGGCGGGGGGAGGTTCTGCAAGCGGGCTTGAGATGGCTTTGTATATACTCGGGTTTTTTACACTGGCATCTTTGGCTTTAACTATTTATTCTTTCCTGCAGCCCGTCACACGCGCCGCCGATGATATCACCTACGAGCAGACTGGCGTTTACTACTACTCTGCAGCCATGCCGCCCGGCATCTTTGATACCGAAATGCTGCATTCCGGCGAACCGGTGTTCACCAAGATCACCTGCTCGATCATTGTTGGATATTCCTATAACATCACGGGTCCCTTGAAGGATGTCTCCGGCACACAACAGCTTAATTTGCGGGTAACAGATACAGGCAGCGGCTGGGGACGTACCATCCCGCTCAAGCCAGGTGTCTTCAACGGCTCTTCCTATTCAAACACCGCGACCGTTGATCTATGTCAGGCGCAGGCGCTGGTAGATTCGGTGGGGGAGAAAACAGGATTCCGCCCAAGCACCACCCTGACGATCAATTCCCAAATTGCAGTTTCGGCAAAAGCCGGCGGCAAGATCGTGTATGATACTTTTGATTCAGATCTTGTATTCCAATTCGACAACGTACATTTTTACCTGGTCGGTGGCGCTGGCAGCGATCCTTTGCAATCATCCAAGATCGGCACGCTCACCTCTACAGCCACACAACCGAATACATTAAAAGTACTGGGCTTTGAATTTAAGATTATGAAAATGCGCGTCCTGGGTGTTGAATGGTTGAGCATGTCACTGCTCGGCTTGTTGATCGTGGGTATATATGTTTTTGTCACCGCCCAGAGTGACCCGGAGTCCCTGATCCGCCTTAAGTATCGCGCCCTGCTGATGGATGTGCATGACCGCGGCTTTGAGAACACGGCCGCCTTGATCGATGTGACCGCCATTGCTGATCTGGCAAGGCTGGCAGAACGGCAGAACTGCATGATCCTGCACATGACCCGCGGCCGCCTGCATCTTTACTTTGTGCAAAGCGAAGGAACCACCTATCGCTTTGTGAGCGGAGAAACTCGCAGCGGGGGATCGGATCTGACCTTCAAAAGTGAGATCCTGCCGGGTGCGGCAAACCAGAGCCGGGAGCACGCGATCAGCCAGCTCACAAAAGACGGCTATTTGCAGGTAAGCAGTATTCCAAAAAAAGTCAGGCTTTCCTATGATGAACCGCTCCAACCGTTTGGGCAGGATGATCAGAAATAGCCATTGACCGCTATGAGCAAAGACCCCATGAATATACGTGGTTTTTATCGCCTCATGTTATTTGGATTGCTCGCCTTGATCATCGTTAGCGTGGTCGCCGCGTATGCAGCGGGTATGGTAATTTCGCCTTCAAGCGTAGACTTTATATCAAGAACTGTTACCGTGGATGACCTGAAGCCGTCTGCATGTTCTGGAATAACCTTGACCAATTTCGTCAGCGGGTCTGGAACGATCACCGGCACTCCAGCCAACGACCTTATTTTCGGCAGTTCTGGCGACGATACCATTAACGGTGGTGACGGCAACGATTGCATCGTCGGCGGCGGTGGAACTGACGTCTGCAATGGCGAAGTCGGGACTGACAGCTTTGACTCGTCATGCGAGACACAGACTCAATAAGAATATGGGCGAGATCAAAGAGAAAAGTTTATGAGCAAACGTCACGCTAAACCAATGCCCCTATCACGCCCTCCACTCCATCCGCGCCTCTTGATGAATGGTTATGTATCCATCAAGCAGTGCCGGCATGGACTGTTCATGTATAACTTAAATGATTTGTTTGTTGGCCGCGGGATGGATATATACGGGGAATGGTGCGAAGCCGAACTGGCTTGTTTGGGACAAATTTTGAAAAACGGCGATGTGGTCATAGATGTGGGCGCCAATATTGGTACCCACACCGTTTTCTTTTCAAAAAAAGTGGCCGCTGAGGGCATGGTTTATGCTTTTGAACCGCAGCGCATCACATTTGAATTCTTATGTGCCAACCTTGCCCTGAATGGTTTACTGAATGTGGTTCCTTTGCAGAATGGCGCAGGCGACCAACATGGTGAAATAATTGTCCCGGTACTAAACCCCTCTGTAGCGCAAAATTTTGCGGCCCTAAAAATTGAAGGCCACGTTGCCGGAGACCTGGTCAAAGTTGTGCCGCTGGATGTTCTGGATTTAAAGCGCTGTAACTTGATAAAAATCGATGTGGAAGGGATGGAACTCAAGGTACTGCATGGAGCCGAAAAAACCATTCGGGATCATCGGCCATTTTTATTTGTCGAAAATAATACGCCCGAAGGTGCTCCGGAATTGGTTCAATCTTTGTTTGACCTGGGCTACAGTTGTTGGTGGCATATTGCTCCCTATTACAACCAGCAAAATTTTTTCCAAAATCCAGAAAATGTTTGGGACAATATTGTTCCAGAAGCAAATATGATCTGTGTCCCAAAGGATATCAATATGAACATTACCGGCTTCGTATCTGTGGTCTCCGCCGCTGATACCTGGATGCAGGCATTAATAAGACTGGGGCAAATAAAATCTTAAGTGACGCAAGAGAGCATGGAAATTATGTTTCAATTCTGTGAATTGTTTGAGGATATTCCGGATATTCATATTGTGGATATTGGGGCCAGCCCAATTGAAGGCCAACCCATTTACCAATCTATTCTCGATCAAGGCGGGTATAGGCTGACAGGATTCGAACCAAGCCCGGTCATGTATGAAGAGCTGATAAAACAGCCCCATCCCAAAATGACTTTCCTGCCTTTTGCCATTGGGGATGGGCAGGCATCTGTATTAAATATCTGTTCTGCGCCTGGGATGACATCGTTGTTGGAACCCGACCTGGAATTGCTTTCCCATTTCCACGGCTTCGGAGAATGGGGACAGGTTATCGAACGACAACCTCTGAAAACCCATCGCCTGGATGATATTGATGAAGTACAGGATATTGATTTTCTTAAATTGGATGTACAGGGGAGTGAGCTGGTAGTTCTGGAAAACGCCCCTGAAAAACTTAAATCGACCCTTGTTATTCAGGTCGAGACACTCTTCGTACCTTTTTATAAAGATCAACCACTATTCGGGGAAATTGACCTTGTTTTACGAAAGGCGGGCTTTCTTCTCCATCGTTTTGGGCCAATAGCCAGCCGTGTATTCAAACCGCTCATCGTGAATGACAATA
>CAIWRB010000100.1 GCA_903914955.1 uncultured Chloroflexota bacterium
CATAATCCTGCTTCACTCTGCTTGCGCTATAATGCATTTCAGATCCTCCTCAGTATTTTTGCTTGTTCATCACTCGCAATTGTACCGAGAAGGATCTTGTTTTTTACCTCTTGTCAAGCGGCCTTGGAAAAGCCATGGGACAGTGAAGGGGACAGAGGAGGCGCTAGCATGGGTCTTGCAGGCGTTGTTTGTCTACGGACCGGAGTTGGGCTTGGGCAGGCCGGAATTTTGGTAACAGGGAAGGAGCGCAGAATTGAAGTATTACTGAGCGTCTCATTGATAACTAAACTTTTTAGATACTCAATCCAGCAAGAGCAAAGAATGATTGGATCAAACCTGGCTTATGCCGCAAACGTAAAATAGCCAAATTGAGTTCTCGGTGTAAGTGGTTCAAGTCTGAGCAACACAAATTTCTTAGTTCAACATACTTGAGATGATCCCAGACACCTTCGTCAGGATTCAAATCAGGCGCGTAAGCGGGCAAGCGTTCAAGATGGATATGCTTGGTTGCGGCATTTGCTAAATAATCTTTGACACATTGATTTCGATGAATTGGCGATCCATCCCAAATTACCAATAGCTTGCTGTTCGTTTGCCAGAGAAGATGTTTTAAGAAATGAACACTGTCCAAGCCATTCATGGAATCGTCGCGTGTCATTGTGAACAACCAACCTTGAGGAGTAATTCCGCTCATCACTGATAAATGATCATGCGTCAGAAAGACAGGCAAGATTGGCGTATGACCGCAGGGCGCATAAGTTCTGACCGTAGCAGGCAGGAGATAAAAGCCCGATTCATCCACAAAAATGAGGATTCTGTGCTCCAAATGCGCCTTTTTCTTCATTTCAACCCAAACTTCACTCCGCCAGCGAGCAATCGCAGGTTCATCACGTTGGGTTGCACGTTCCATAGGCATTTGCGGCGTCCACTTCAAGTCTTTCAACAAACGGGCTACATGGGATTTGTTGTACGACACGCCGAACTCCCATTCAATCACTTTGCGGACACGCAAGCAAGTCCATACTTCGCCTCGAAACCCATACGCTTCCGCTCCGTAAGACAGAAGATCTGGAATAAATTGTTTTTCGGTATAGGTCAGTTTAGGTATTCGTCCAACATGCGGATGCGCACGCAAGCTCTTTTTACCTTCTGTGCCAGCTATCTTCAACCATTGGCTCACTGCTCCTTCACTAACATTCAGAGCAAAAGCGATATCCTTTTGCTTCCAACCATTACGCTTAAGTTTTAGCGCATGAATACGGCGTCGTTCTTTCCAATTTGTTGATTGTGATTTTTTCTTTGACATGCTATAGTTTTAGCACATCAAAAAAGTTTAGCTAACTATGAGACGCTCAGTAGACTCTGCGCTCAAAATAACATTCATCAAACAAGGTGAGAATATGAATGCAGTATTGAATCAATTTCAGATCTATCTGATGAACAGGGATCGTTCCCCGAAAACTGTGCATGGGTACAGCAACAACTTGAGACAGTTCGAAAAGTGGATGGCGCGTCCGTTGGAATCCACCACTGCAGCGGATGTGCGCGCGTATCGGGATCATCTCTTTGAAGTGGGTGCGAGCGCGAACACGATCAGCCGCCATCTCGCGTCACTGGCTTTGTTCGGATATTGGGGTGAGACACGCGGCGGACTCTTCGCTGAGAATCCCGCTTTATATATTGAGCATGTTGAACCATCCATGCTGGCTCCGCGCTGGTTGGATAAGGCGCAGGAAAACTGCTCAGCATGATCGAGGAAGACACGCGCAAGGCAAAGGAACGCTATTCGCGATTATTGCTCTGCGATTTCGTGATGCGGTGATGGGGCGCTTCCTGCTCAATATGGGTTTGAGGGTAGGGAAGTTATGCGATCTGCGCCTTTCCGATCTCACATTGAGCGAACGCAAAGGGACTGTGCTGGTCCGCAGAGGCAAGGGACGCAAACAGCGCATCGTGATGTTGATGAAAGAGACGCGTCAGGATCTGGCGGAGTGGCTGAAGATCAGACCGCCAGTTGAATCGAATTGTCTTTTTGTTGGGCAATCCGGTGAGGCGATCCAACCAAGGTTGGTACAGCTCTGAATATTTGCTTTTGGCAAGTTGGGATAATACCAGGGTGATCCAATAATCTTTTTCGATAAAGACTTCGCGTATACCAGTATGTTGCGAAGTGGCGCGAATGGTTTCGCTGAAAAGTTTTGTGTCGGTATGTAGATTCATCGGATATTCCAGGACTCAGCATTTTTCAAAATTTTTGCGGCAGGCACGCGATATACGCTAATGGGATTGAGAGATTTTCTTAAAAGTTTGGTAAAAAAGACGTTATTGGTTTCTTCCAATGCCGCGCCTAGAAAGGCTCGTGTGGAAGGGGGGTATTTCAATGCCAATTCTACCAGGGAGCTTTTTTCTTTTTCATTCATGCCTTTTATGATTGCCAGTGTTCGTTTGCAAACTAAGGCAGGGTTGGTGTCAGGTATTTTTTTTATGGAACGAATTACATCAAGGATTTGCAGCAGCGGAATATTTTCTTCCGTGATGGTGTTTTTTTGCTTCATAAAGGAAATCATATAACGATCCCGTTTGAATTTTGGGCGGACATCGTTTCTGCCTATTTGAATAACGTTGCTGACCTGAGTAGTTAATCCCAATTTGGGATATATGCTGTACCCAGTCAGGTAGCCGATAATCTTGCCATCTTTTTCCAGAAGATCTTTAATAATTTCAGCCTGGCTGGGATACATCTTTCCAAATGTGCTTTCTTCGGGCATGTAATATCGCCCTTTGGATAGTTTGGCTAGTTTCCCTGCTACAACCATGCGATTCAAGGCCTTGATGACAGCTTCTTTTTGATTTGGCTCACGGACAAGATCGGCATAGGCGAACACTTTTCCCGGAGGCAGGCTTTTCATTGCAGAGGCGATAGTCTGGGTGTTTTTCATAGGGCGATTATATTACAGGGGATATGAATTGTCCAGTTTTTTAATTAATAAACTGGATATAAACATTGCCGATGGCCTGCAAAGGGTGCGGGTGCCGCTGTGCTGGCTACTGGTTCATCCGTTAGATTATTTGGGATTTCACGCGACTTTTGCAGTCCTAAAAACCGAAGCGCCAAGCGACTGTGTGGCGCCAAATTGGGCACAATCTTCTAGCTTGGGCGACACTCAATCTTCCCATACACCGCATTTTGCGATTTTGTAATACGAAACATAAACGGGTTGAAAATTTAACGGTATACTTCCCCTACTCGGAATTCAATATTCCGCCCAAAAAGGAACGAAAAATAGCTACTAAAGACCTCACGGCTCCTTAATTTACCTGACTTCACGGCTACGAAAATGACCTATCCGTGAGGTATAAAGTGCCAATTTTGCCCCTATGGTTCGGGTATGTGAGGTCCGGAGTTAAAATCTCTGACCCCATCAAACTCCTACGTTCAGCAAATGTAAAACGAACCGTGGAGAAATTATTTGGTTAGATTGCTGTTTTTCCCCGCACAACGCCATCAAGGACATTCAATACATTTAAACCCCCGCGCTAACTGTGGGGGGGGTAAATGGCCTTCCTCGTTTGATCGGCACTTTCAAATCTAAAGTGCGCCTGTATCTTGTGCCCCCACGTAGATTGAAATGTTCCGTCCAAGGAGAAAACCAGTCATTTGACTGGTTTTCTCCTTGGACGGCCACTTGATGAGATTGTGATCTTGAACGATATACTGTGTCTATAGATAGGTGCCCCCACGGGGATTCGAACCCCGGTTTATTGCCCAGGGGTTGCAAACTTTATAGACAATATTGTTAGGACTTTCCTCGTAGTTGAGCCTTCTGTTGTTGTAACTTCCAATAACATTTAGCAAATATCGTGTTAGCCAAAAATCACAACCTTGTGCTGTAATTTTAGAGCAGGCAACTACGAAATACACATCAACTTCAATCAGGAAGGACCGTAGCAAGGAATTGAACAACGGATCCCCTATCAGTTTGATCTAACAAGATCAAAGCAATCAAGATGGCGCATTCATCGAAGGCAATACTTGGGGGACCGCATCACAGTTATTCGCGCGCAGATTATCTGAACTGACCCACAATTAATTGGATCAAGAACAAGGGTGAATAATATTTATCGATGATCAGGATATGAGATCGACTTATATTTGGTTCTTGTGATCTGTGCGTTTTCCTAAAAACGATGATCCAAATGTTTCCAGTGCGGATTCGAAAAATTAAATGAACCTGCCTTGGAGGGAAAAGGGCATCGACGGACAAAATATCTGCATAAAATCAAAAAATATGACGGATGAGCCAAGTAGCCAGTATAGGGAGAAGCGAAATCCGGTCAATTACAAATGTCACCTCTTTGAGCGTCATGGTTTTGGGCGCTAACCAGGACAGGTGGGTAATGAAAATAGTGGGATAAGATCGTTTTTTACCTGAAAGATGACGAACAAGGTAATTGAACTTCGTAATTTTGAACTGATCTATTGTTGCTATTCCTGATTATCTCCACCCTCTTATCCACTTCTTCTCAAAGGAAAGACCCTGCTGACTAGCGGCAAGAATCGGAGCGAAGAATTCTTTTATCGTGTTTATCACCTGCTTCATATCAGCATAATCCTGCCACTTGACCTTGCGCGTGAAAGCCTTCCATTGCGTCGTTTTGTTTTCCGCAAATTCGGGGAGGAATATCACGTGGGTTTCCATTGGTAATTCGGTGCCCCTGTTTTGGAATGTTCTTTGCAGGGCATCTTGCATGGTCAAGCCGTCGAATTCAAATTCGTCGAACATCATGCAAAGATCGTAAAAATCTTTCATGCGGCTGTTTGCCATGCCGAGGACGATCATTGCCTGGAATTTTTCTGCTGCGATGGTCTCGCGCGGATACCCATAGATCTGAGGTGCGGGAAAATCGAGCAGGATCGGGTATTCCATCTTTTGGGGCGCAGGCGTGACGACATCCGCAAATCCAATATCAACTTGAATGGGTATCCGCGTTTTGTCCAAATGCGCCAGCACATTTACGCGGACGCCTTCATATTCGGCATCCTCTTTGATCCTTTCGACGCTGACATTTTTATCAAATTCCAAACCATCAGGCTCGGTTTCCAGTTTGCAGACATCCTCGAACAAATTCTTGATATGTTCAAGTGTGTTCAGCGCATGTCCAAGCAGGTCAACATCGCGGGTGGGACGAAAGTTTGCCATGCCCCACGCTTTGAACATCAATGCGCCCTTCAAGACAAATTGGCGCGAATACTGCGAAAGCGAAATCCTGTACAACAATCGCTCGATTCCGTAGTATTGAATCAACTCATTGAAAGGCTGGTTCGTTTCGCGCGATTTATTCAACAATCTTTGGTGAACGGACGCGGATAAATGCTTGGCGGGTTTGTTCATACAAGCGCCTCCAAATAGGGGAGAATGATTCGTTCGATTCTATCCACGCGGGCAAAGCGCAGGATTTGATCAGGCGTGCATTTCTTTCCGCGCAGACCTTCGCGCAGCGCTTCCAGAGCCACGTCCATCCCAACCTTGTTGCGGAACTTGAAACAATCTGCGATGGTTTTAGCGATACCATACACTTTGATTTCCACGTTATCTTTCTTATGCGTTTCTATTCCCGCCTTGAACGGTTCGGGGGAAACCCAAAAAAAACGTGTGGGCGGATGCTGAATGCGCGGCTTTTCCGAATCCTTTGGCAATGCCACATACACTTCATAAGGAATTTGCGTGGTGATTTGATGAAAATACAAAGCCGAGATCAGACAAATTACTCCCTTTGGAATTTGTAGCGAGATAATGGCTAGGTCGGGATCGCTCCACAGGGTAGAATTTGCCAGGCGATACAGCCCGCGTCCTTCGGCAATGACAAGCCCATCGTCGCGCATTTGATACAGCGTTCGCGGTTGAATCCCCAGCCTGAAAATTTTTGCCGAACGCATGACGCCGTTTTGCTTTTCAAAAACCTTGAGCGCGGATTCGATGTTTTTGTCCATAATAGAATTAACCTTATTTATTATTTTACAAGGTTAATTCTATTCATTATAACGGAAATGTCAAGTACAAAAGGATTAACACATTGACTCTGTGCTGGCTACTTAGTTTATCCACCTGAATTTAGGAAGTTAAACCGCAACTTTGAAAAGGGGCAGGAACCCAATCCGAGTTTCTGGCTTATCTTACAGGTTCCGAGATGCACAAAACCGACCTTCACAGGTCGGTTTTGTGCATTCACTTGCTCTAACAGTATTGGCGTTTTTTCTTTAGTAAGTAATCTAAGTTGTTATCACCAATCAACCGAGATCACCTTACTACCGAACAGAGAGGTGCCCCCACGGGAATTCGAATCCCGGTTTAAGCCTTGAGAGGGCTTCGTCCTGGGCCACTAGACGATGGGGGCGTTTGTTTTATGAAGCGGGCTGTATTCTATCATCCCAAATTTGAATCGTCAACGAACACGTGAATTTCCTTCGGGCCATGCACGCCGATGGTGAGGGTCATTTCAATATCCGCAGTGCGCGAAGGCCCTGTGATGAAGACCGCCGCACTTTTATCCTTGACCAAGTCTATTGCGTCTGGCAGTGATGAAAGGATGTCGGATGATTTTAATATTGCAATGTGGATCTCTGGAAGGAGTGATGCGTGCAACGGACTCCCTTCTCCATCCACGATCAAAATGGACCCGCTATCTGCCAGTCCGCAAATGGCATTCGTTACGCCGACAAGGATTTGATCGTCATGGGTATGTGTGAATTCGATGTTCGCTTCCAGCAAAAGTGATTCGTTCAATGTATTTGGCTCAAGATGGATTTTGTTGATTCGGCGAGAGTTGAGAAATTCAATGATCTTTTGCGTTGGTTTTTTGGTTAATGTTACATGTCCGCTTAGGGCGGTGAGTTCTTTGGTGAATTGTTCAATTTTATTTATCTGGAGGGCAACCTCTCCAGTTGTTGCACTTTCTGCAGCATGTCGAAGTTTGGGCCTGAAGCGTTCGGACTCCACAATGTTTTTCTTAATAAAATCTTCTCGAAATGTTTTTTCTGCAAAACGTAGAAAGTCTTTGCTATAGCCCCAGCCAGTAAATGCAGGCAGACGAATCCACTGTGAGCGCGGGGAGAGGAGATGAGTTCCCAGTGCAGCGAATTTTTGGGAGGCCGCATACAGCTTCGGGTGAGTCGCGAGGCGGGCGTATAGTTGTAGCCCAATTTTTGTAGAGGAGGAAAGTCCTTTTCCGCCGCTAGTTGCGGGTTGAGTCGAAGATCCAGCCCGTACACGAGTTAATAATTTCGGGAGATCAATATCCACGGGGCAAACATCTTTGCACGCGCCGCAAAGGGATGAAGCTTGCGCAAGTTGCACATAATTCTCGCCTAGCAATCCCGGCGAAATTACCGAACCGATTGGGCCAGGATATGGTGCGATGGATAGATCACTCCCGATATAGGCGTGACCGCTCAGTTCGCGGAACACAGGGCAGGCATTCAGGCAGGCGCCGCAGCGGATGCAATATAAAGATTCTTTTAGCGGAGAATTTCTTAAGCGCGTGCGGCCGTTATCGAGGAGGATGAGGTGGCGCGTTTGATTTGCAAGTGGCTTGTTGAGCAGTTGAGCGTAGGCGGTTAACTTTTGTCCGGTGGCGGAGCGAGGCAAAAGCGACAGCATGAGCGACAGATCATTAAGGTTTGGGACGAGTCGTTCCATGCCCATCAGCGCAATATGGACTGGAGGTATGGTTGTGACCATGCGCCCGTTGCCTTCGTTGGTGATGATACAGGTTGTTCCAGTTTCAGCCACGCCAAAATTAACTCCGCTGAAACCTATATCGGCGGTTAGGAAAACTTCGCGCAGAACTTTGCGGGCGGTTGCGGTGAGTGTTGGAATGTCGATTGTGTATGGAATGCCAAGTTTTTCATGGAAGAGTTCTCCCACTTGTTCCTTGCGTAAATGCGCGGCGGGCGTGATGATGTGACTTGGTCTTTCGTGGCGCAGCTGCACAATGTATTCACCAAGATCGGTTTCGATGACCTGTATGTTTTCTTTTTCAAGCGCGTGATTTAATTCGATCTCTTCGGAGACCATGCTCTTTGATTTGGCGATAAGAATTGGGGATACTGATGACCGCTGATGACCGCTGTTTTCTTTTTGGTTTTCTTTGTGTTCTCTGTGACTCTGTGGTATGTCTCTTGAAATTTCCAAAATAATTTGAATGGCTTCGGCCGCATCTTTTGCGCGATGGACTATGACTCCATTCTCTTCGTTCTTTGCGATGAATTGTGCCAGATATTCGTCGAGCTGTTCGATCACATTTGCGCGGATTGCGTGCGCGTGCTGACGTCTCTCGCGCCAATCGGGAATGGATTCGAATGCGAGCGCACGCCCTTTCAAACGGCGTTCAGCGTTGTTATCTAACGCGATCTGAAGAGTTTCATTTTCAATTGATTGACGAATTCTTTGACGGAAGGTATGCATGTTGAGTCCTTGAAAACGTTGAAGTTATTCAACGTTCAAATGTTACTTAATACTTCCGCAATATGGATGACTCTTTGTTTCTTCTTCTGCCGATTTAATCCGCCCGCGATGTGCATAAGGCAACCTGCGTCGGTCACGACCAATGTTGGGGATTGGGTCATCTCCAAATTGCTGATCTTGCGTTTCAACCATTCGGCGGATAATTCAGGATGTTCCACTGACATGATTCCGCCGAAGCCGCAGCATTCTTCGGCGTGTGGCAATTCAACGAGTGTGGCGCCCTGCACGTTTGCCAGCAAGGCGCGCGGCTGCTTATCCACATTGATTCCGCGCAGGGTGTGGCATGATGGATGATAGGTTAGCAAGCCGTCCCAGTGTGCGCCAACTTCGGTCACGCCTAATTTATCCACTAGATATTCTGTGAATTCATAAGTCCTGGCTGCTAGTGCTTTCGCGCGCAGATGCCAGGTTGGATCCCCTTCAAATAATTCCGCATAGTTATGCCTGAACATGTGCGCGCACGAACCGGATGGTGTGACAATATCGCCCGTTGTCTTTTCGAAAACTTTTATGGTGTGTTCTGCAATGGCGCGTGCGTCTTTGCGGAGACCCGCGTTAAATTGCGGCTGCCCGCAGCAGGTTTGCTCGCGGGCGAAATCCACGTCAATGCCGAGGCGCAGAAGAATGTCCACGATGGCTTGACCAGTTTTCGGGAAGAATGAATCGGTGAGGCAGGTTATGAAGAGTTGGACTTGAGTCATGAATCCATTTCAAAAAAATATCAATTTGGCGCTATCCAAACGAAATTCCCAGATCGCGAGCGGTTAGGACGATATCTGAATCCATTGGCACCATTTTCATTTTACCCATGGCTTCGTCGATCGGTATGTATTTGACGTGCGGTGGGTCGAGTGCAATCATCACGCCGCCCTGACCTTCTTCCAAGCCGCGGATAGCGGCGGCGCCGAAACGCAGAGCTGTCAGGCGGTCGAAGGAGGTGGGAGAGCCGCCGCGCAGCAGGTGCCCGAGAACGACCACTCGCGTTTCTTTTCCTGAAATGGCATGGATCTCAGCCGCCACTTTTTCACCGATACCGCCCAGGCGCTCTGCGCGGCCGGATTCATGTTCTACCACAGTTAACTCGCCGCCTATTGGCGAGGCGCCTTCTGCAACCACCACGATGGTGAATTTGTTACCGCGCGATTCGCGTTCCTTTATCTTTTCAATAACTTTGTGGATGTCATACGGGTGTTCGGGGATCAGGATCACATCCGCAGAACCAGCCACGCCTGAGTGCAGAGCGATCCAGCCGGCGTAACGTCCCATCACTTCCACGACCATGATGCGGCCGTGTGATGCCGCGGTTGAATGCAGACGGTCAAGCGCCTCGGTGGCGAAGCCGACAGCTGTATCAAAACCGAAGGTGACCTCTGTCTTGTCTAGATCGTTGTCTATGGTCTTAGGCACTGAGATTAGGCGCAGTCCCTTTTTTGACAGCACACTGGCAATCGCCAGTGACCCATCGCCGCCAACCGTGATGAGCGCGTCAATGTGATGCAAACGGAATCCTCGAACTACCTCGTCAGTTCGATCCACTTCTTCTATGGTCCCATCGGGGCGCGTGATCGGATACTTGAGAGGGTTATTGCGATTGCTTGTTCCCAAAATGGTTCCGCCCAGATGGGTAATTCCGCTTACTCTTTCGCGTGTGAGCGGAATAAAACCTCCGTTCGGGTATTCTTCCGGAGATAAAATTCCGTGAAAACCGTCCAGAACGCCGTACACTTCCCAGCCGCGTTTGATTGCGGAGAGTGCTGTGGCGCGAATGACAGCATTCAAGCCGGGGGCATCGCCTCCTCCAGTGCTGATCGCTATTTTTTTTATTTGCATATTTTGATAGGTAGCCATAAAGTTTCTCCAAATTAATATTTATTTTCCGGGCTGGATTATAGTACTGAATTGGGAATCGTCTGTTAATGGTTTTAGGACTTTCCCCTTCGCGAGTTCCCAATCCCGATTCCCCATTTTACGGTATCATTTGGTACTATGAACTTCAAAACTAAACCCTCCCAAAAATTTAACCTGCCCAAGCGCCTCGCGCGCCTCGGCGAATTAGCCTACAACCTGTGGTGGACGTGGCATCCTGAAGCGACGCGGCTCTTTGGAAAACTTGATTATGATCTGTGGGAACGCCTTGGGCATAATCCCATCCGTTTGCTGCAAGAGATCAGTCTCGAACGTACGACTCAGGTCGCCAAGGAAAAAGATTATCTTGCGTTGTACGATGCGCTCTTTGGAGATTTTGATTCTTACTTTACGAATGAATCATGGTCGCAGAAAAATCATCCTGAGCTAAAAAAACCGATCGCGTATTTTTCAATGGAATTCGGTTTGCACGAAACGCTCCCCATTTATTCGGGCGGCCTCGGCGTGTTGGCAGGCGATCATCTAAAAGAATCCTCCGATCTCGGATTGCCGCTGATTGCTGTCGGCTTCATGTATGGTCAGGGATATTTTTCACAGCGTATTTCTGAAGACGGCTGGCAGGATGCGATCAATAATCCACTGACCATTGAACATTTGCCAGTGACGCTCGTTACAAAAAACGGCAAGCCCGTTACCATTCAAATCGAATTCCCCGATCGCAATATCACCGCCCAAATTTGGGAAGTTCGCGTTGGCCGCGTCGCGCTTTATTTGCTGGATTCAAATGTTGAAGAAAATAATGAATTTGACCGGCTGCTCACTGCGCGTCTTTACTGGTCTGATCTTGACCGCCGCGTGATGCAGGAAGTCTTGCTCGGAGTGGGCGGTGTGCGCGCCTTGCGAGCCCTGGGATATGCTCCAGATGTTTGGCACATGAACGAAGGTCACGCATCTTTCCTGACCCTGGAGCGGGCGCGTGAACTAGTGGCATCTGGCTCCACCTTTGCAGATGCCGCCAAAAAGACTCTCGGGCAAAATGTATTCACCACGCATACACCCGTCCCTGCCGGCAATGACGAATTCCCATTATGGCTGCTGGATAAATATCTCGCCAAACTTTGGCCAGAACTGGGACTCACCCGCGAAGAATTTGTAGACATCGCCAAGCATCAACAGCCGCACGGAGAGACTTTCTCCATGCCCATTCTCGCCTTGAAACTTTCAGGCGGAAGCAATGGCGTTTCAGAATTGCATGGACAGGTCTCGCGTGAAATGTGGAAATTCCTCTGGCCTGATAAACAGGCAGATGAGGTGCCGATCAAACATATCACCAATGGTGTCCATACCGCAAATTGGATGGCACGCCGTTTGAATAATTTGTTCGAAAATCATTTGGGCGGAGATTGGTACGAACATTTGGATGAACCCGCTTTTTGGTCGAAGCTTGATAACGTCCCAGATTCAGAATTATGGGCGGTGCGATTGCATCTCAAACGCAAGCTCGCTTTCTATATGCGTGAACGCGTCCGTGATCGCTGGGCACTTGGCGGATTCCACCCTGTGCAAGTGATTTCCTCTGGTGTGCTGATCAATCCCTACGCGTTGACCATTGGCTTTGCGCGCCGCTTTGCCACATACAAACGTGCCAATTTGATCCTCTCTGATATTGAGCGTCTGCTCGAAATCATCAACCGCCCGAACATGCCGGTGCAAATTATTTTCGCTGGCAAGGCGCATCCCGCTGATGAACCCGGCAAGCAGATAATTCAAAAGGTTTATCGCACCGTCAAAAAAGCTGAGACTGGCGGACGGCTGGTTTTCCTCGAAGATTACGATATGAATCTTGCGCGTTATCTCGTGCAAGGAGTGGATGTGTGGATGAACACGCCGCGCCGCCCAATGGAAGCCAGTGGTACTTCTGGAATGAAAGCTGCCATCAATGGCGTGCTTAATTTCTCTGTGTTAGACGGTTGGTGGCGTGAAGCCTATAACGGTCACAATGGATGGTCTATCGGTGAGGATAAAGAATACGAGTCAACTGAAATTCAGGACGCAGCCGATGGTGAAGACCTGTATCACACGCTCGAGTACAAGATCATTCCGTTGTATTACAACCGCGACCCGAAGGAAATTTCTCACGAGTGGATCGCGATGATGAAAGACACCATGAAGACCTGCATTCCGAAATTTTCCACGCGCCGCATGGTGAAGGAATATGTGGAAAATTTATACGTGCCCGCCTTGAAGAAATAAATTCGCCCTCATCCCCAACCCCTTCTCCAAAGAGAGAGGGAAAGGAAAACTATGTTCCCCGAAATCACAGCCACCGAACTTGGTGACAAACTTAAGTCAGATGAAAAATTTATTTTATTGGATGTGCGCGAACTGTCAGAGTTGGAACATGCCAAAGTAACCGACAGCAGGCTGCAGGTCACACCTGTGAGTCGGCTGGCGAGCGAAGGTATTGCCGCATTGTCCGAGTCTGTCCAGTCTCAGGAAATTCCCGTGTATGTGATGTGTCATCTTGGCAGCCGCAGTATGCAAGTGACAGGCTGGCTTATTCAGCAAGGATATAAAAATGTGATCAACGTCAGCGGCGGCATTGATGCATACGCTCGCAAAGTTGACTCTTCGATCGGGTTTTACTAAACGTTGAAAAACTATTACGTTTGAAGGTTGAAAGTTTTAACTTTCAACCTTCAAATATTTAAATCCTGCAACCGTTTATTAAACCAGACTGCCATCCTTGCGGATGGCAATCGTGGGGCGCTGTGGCAATTCTTCGTTAGTTCACGGAGAGGGATGCCACAGCGCTGGGTTTACTACTATTCATAAGTGACATCACCTCCTCCATTTCATAGAATGGCATTTAATTGTTTGCCCCCTGCAG
>CAIWRB010000101.1 GCA_903914955.1 uncultured Chloroflexota bacterium
ATTTTGTAACAATGCCTGCTCCAGGCGCTCGAACTATGACAACCATCAGGAACAAAAATGGTTTCAAGCTCACGATAGAAAATCACCTTTTTGGAGCAATTTTCATCAGCCCAGGTGCAGCCTGTCATGAATTGAAAGAAGCGCCGTCTGCCAACCGATTACGCGAAGTGCTGGCACAAGCGTTGCCTGATCGGACCCTGTTACAACGCGCGCTCAACACGCTCCTGCGGGCTCAAACACCCCGTTTCGTCAAGAAAGGAAAACGGGCATACTTCATAGCGATCGATCTAACTTTGATCCCTTATCATGGCGAGCCTTATGCAGATGAAAAAGAGATTGTACGCTCTCAGCCGAAATCAGGTACGACACATTTTCATGGATATGCTACGGTTTCAATTGTGCATGATGACCAGCGCTATGTGCTCGCGTTGCGTTTCGTGGAAAAAGGTGAAAGCATGGAAACCATTGTTGCCTGGTTATTAAATCGACTGAAAACTATAGGAATCTCCATAAAACGCGCCTATTTTGATAAAGGGTTTTGTTCCGTGCCAGTCCTGAAGGTGCTCAAACGGCGCAAAATAAAATTTATCCTGCCTATACCTGTGCGTGGAAAATCGGGCGGTGTACGAAAGTTGTTTGAAGCATCTGCAAGTCATAAAACAACCTATACGTTCAACAGTCCAAAGCATGGTGAAGAGCAAGTGTCTGCCGTTGTGGTCAAAAAGTATTCGAAAGGACGCTACAAACGTAAAGGCGCGCGCTGGTTTGCTTACGCCGTTGCGGGATTACCAAAGTCGGTCGAGCCGCACCAGGTCTTTGAGATGTATCGTCAACGCTTCGGCATTGAAACGAGTTATCGCCAAACACCTGCACCGTACCGCAGGTGCGGTGTGAATCAGGTTCGTGCTCGCACCACATCACGCAATCCTGTGATCCGATTACTATTCGTTGGTTTGGCCTTTATTCTATTCAACCTTTACATTGCTAACCGTCAGCATTTTGTGATTGGCCTGAAACATCCTGCCAGACTTTTTTCCAAATCCTGGTTGACTTTACGTCGGTTGGTACGCATGCTTTCTCATGCGGTTGAAGATTTGTTCGATCTGGCTGATGTCGTTTTTCGCAATGCTCATGTTGCGTTTTCGTGAACTACTGATTATTATTTAAGTCAATAGTAAATTAGCTGTCATCTACGGCTTTATCAAAGTAGCTTGACAGACATTTACTTTTGTTGCGCATTGATCTCTGTTCGGCGAATAAATTATTGGTTTCGCCCTCTATGAAAAAAAGTACATCGAAAAATCAGACTTTGAGAAAGCCGTAAGGAAGTACCCATGGCTTTTCCAAGGTTGCTTGACAAGAGGTAAAAAACAAGATCCTTCTCGGTACAATTGCGAGTGATGAACAAGCAAAAATACTGAGGAGGATCTGAAATGCATTATAGCGCAAGCAGAGTGAAGCAGGATTATGGAGCAACGGGGGTTTTGTATGATCTTGGAAGTGTGTACGAGGGAATATCCAAGATGACAGACAAGCGGAAAGCGCGCGGGAAGCTATATCGAATAGAAACGATTATGATGATCATTGTGCTGGCAAAGCTGAGCGGGGAGGATAAACCAAGCGGGATAGCGGAATGGGGAAAACATCATGGGAAAGAGATTGTGGAATTGATGCAATTGAAGAAGTCACAGATGCCAAGCCTAAACACGTATCGGCGGATGATGGCGGATGTGGCATGTCAGGCAGAGGTGGAGC
>CAIWRB010000102.1 GCA_903914955.1 uncultured Chloroflexota bacterium
CAAGAATTCTTGAAATTGGTACAAGGAAAATAAAACATGGCCGCTGGCTACGATGGCTCGATCCGCATAGATACGTCAATAGACACCAAGGGCATAAACAAAGGCACAAAGAGTATTGGCAGCTCTCTGAGCGGTGTTTTGCGCGCCCTTAAATTCGTCGGCGCTGCTATGGGTGTGGCATTTTCAGGCGCGGCAATATTTAGTTTTATCAAAAATGCAATGGCGCAATTTGATTTGATGAAGTCTGCAATCGGTGGGAACATTCAAGCGGTATCAACTTCGTTTTCTGGCCTGCAAGGCGCAATCGCAAATGTGGGCGCGGCATTTTTGATCGGACTCACACCATATATTATTACTGCCGTTACTTGGTTGACATCTTTGTTTAATATAATTGCACAAGTCGTAAGCGTTTTGTTTGGCGTACAGGCTGGCATGGGCGCAGTGGCTAATAGCACAAATTCAGCTGCTGGCGCACAAGGGAAATTAGCAAAGGAAACCAAAAAGAGCGCAAAAGAAGCACGCGGGGCACTGGCTGCATTCGATCAATTGAATGTTTTGGAAACCCCAAAACCTGCAGATGTCCCCACGCCTGATGCAGGTGGAGGCGGTGGAGCAGTAAAACCAGTGTTACCCGCATTGGCAATACCGTCTGGCTTGCTTGCAAGCGTCGAAGCGTTTAAAAACAAAATGCTAGATTTTCTGCAGCCTGTAACGGATGCACTCAGTAGATTGGGGGGGGCTTTGACGCCATTAGGCGAAACCATTTGGAGCGGGCTAAAGTGGGCTTGGGATAATATCCTGGTGCCGTTGGGAACCTGGACGATTACTGAGTTATTGCCGCATTTCTTGGACTTGGTTGGTGCCGCCGCAACCGTTTTGAATACTGCCTTGATTGCGTTACAACCTCTTGGAATTTGGTTGTGGGAAAATTTTTTGCAACCTCTTGCAACATGGACTGGAGATGCGATTATTCTTGCTTTGCAAGGAATGACAAAACATCTTGAAAACGTGAGTGTTTGGATCAACAATAATCAAACTTTATTTTCTGCCCTAGCCGCAGTGCTGGCGATTGTTGTGATTGCCTTGTATGCATTCTTTTCTCCAATGGGAACATTCATCGCATTTTGGGCTATTGTAATTGCACTTGTTGTGACCTTAGTGCATTACTGGCCTGTATTGACGGAAGCGGTTAAGAATGCATGGGCTCGTATCATGCAGATAATTTCCCCCGTTGTCGCGTGGATGACAGAACTTTTTACAAGATTTTTTTCTTTCGCCACCAATATGTGGAATGTATGGTTAGCAGTTGTGAAAAACATACTGTTACTTCTTTGGCTTTATTTTAAGACAACCTTTATTGATCCTATTACAAATCTGCTCTCCTTATTTGGATTGACATGGTCGGATGTATGGGAAGGGCTAAAAACAGGGTTTGGCACTGTCATGGATTGGCTTGGTGATAAATTCACAAAAGTGTTTAATGCATTCAAGCCTATCGCCAAAGGTGTTGTCAATTTTATTATTGACATCTTGAATGGACTTCATGCAGGATTTGTTAAGACCGTCAATGGGATTATCGGCG
>CAIWRB010000103.1 GCA_903914955.1 uncultured Chloroflexota bacterium
ACGGGAGTGTCTCCTGCAAGAAGATTATGTTGTCAAACTCAATCATACTCGCATAGCACTCCCGTTACATTTTCAAATATCTCTACACTCTCCCATTATCGCTAACCAGCCCTTTCTGTATCTAAACTGCTTGAATCAAAGCAGGTCTATTCAATGCGCCTTGTGCGCGAAGGAAAAATTAACATGCTTTATCATTTCATCGAATGGGTTCACATCCTATGCGCCATCGTTTCACTCGGAGCCAACCTTACTTATTTTCCATGGTTCATGCGAGTTCCCAAAAATCGTGAGACTTTGGTTTTCACGATCAGCACCATTCGCCTTCTCGATAACTGGATCGCCAACCCGTCTTATGTGCTGGCTTATATTACAGGCGAGATCATGATGCGTCTCGGCGGCGAATTCCATTACTCAACGCCGTGGATGACTGCCGCACTAGTCTTGTATGCAATCATCTCTATACTGGGATTATTTGTCTACGCTCCCCTGCTCAAAAAACAGCTGATGTTGGCAGAAACAGTTGGCGCGGATGATGTTAATTATCAGCGCGTCTCACGCAATGGAATTATTTTGGGAACGATCATTGTTGTTCTGACCATTGGTATCACCTTCCTGATGGTGAACAAGCCGCAGTTGTGGTAACTTCAAAAAGGAAAAACTAAAATGGAAAAATTTGACATTGTCATCATCGGCGCGGGACTTGGCGGATTATCGTCCGCAGCCTATCTTGCGAAGGCTGGAAAAAAAGTTTTAGTACTCGAACATCACGCCGTCCCCGGTGGATATGCCCACGAATTTCGGCGCGGAAAATATCGCTTCGAAGTGGCGCTTCACGCGCTGGATGGCGCCGCGCCTGGCGGATGGGCATATCCCGTCTTGAAAGATTTAGGCGTGCTGGATCGAGTCCACTTTCACCGCATGGATCCGTTTTACACGGTGCGCTTCCCCAACCACGAAGTCACCGCACCTGCGGATATGATTGAATACGAAGCGGAATTGATTCGCCACTTCCCCATTGAAAAAGAAAACATCCGCACATTGATCGCCGAGATGATCGAAACATTTTTTCAAGTCCGCCGCTTTGGCGCGGATGGCGAGATCGGTCAACGCCCGCCCATCGAGCAGATGCCCGCTGTCTATCCCAAAATGCTGTCTGCCATGTCGCAAAGTTGGGATGAATTCATGAGCCAGTTCACACAAAATCAACAACTCAAAGCCGTGCTCTCCACACTCTGGGGTTATTACGGCTTGCCACCCGCGCAACTCAACGCCGCCACGTATATTTTTCCGTGGGTCAGTTATCACCTGTACGGAGCCTATTATCCCGAAGGCGGCAGCATGGCGATGAGCCGCGCCATCGAAAAAACAATCAAAGAAAATAGCGGCGAGATTCTCTATCATCAAACCGTCAATAAAATTGAAATTCAAAAAGGACGCGCCGTTGCGGTTGAAACCGAAAAGGGCTTGCGCGTCGAAGCGGATATTTTCATCAGCAACGCCAACTCGCCCGACACGCTGCTTAAATTTGTCGGCAGGGAAAATCTTCCGCAGCAGTATGCAGACCAGGTTGAATCCGCCGCGCCGTCCATTTCCAATTTTGTGCTGTATCTCGGTCTTGACCGCAATCTCAAATCTGAAGGCTGGAAGCATCACGAACTTTTCGTCAGCGAAGGCTACGATATTGATTCGGATTATCAAGCCGCGTTGAATGGAAATTTTAATTCGACCGCGCTGGCGCTCACCAACTACGATCAAGCGGACGCATCCTGCGCCCCCGAAACTGGTTCTGTTCTATCGATCTTTTCTCTCGCTGATTGGAAAACCGACAACGTCTGGGGCACAGGTGGTAACTTGGAAAAATATTCCGAGAACCCGCAATACAACGAATTAAAAGAAGCCGCCGCAGAAATGATTCTCAACCGCGCCGAAAAAATCATCCCTGGCTTGCGCGCTTCGATCAAATACAAAGAGATCGCCACGCCCATCACCAATTGGCGTTACAGCCGCAATGTCGGCGGCGCGATTTACGGCACGGAGCAAACAGTTGAAAATATGTACTCGGGTCGCTTGCAATCCAAAACACCGATTGAGAATTTGTTTCTCACAGGCGCGTGGACTTTCGGCGGCGGCATGAGCGCGGCGTTGATGTCCGGGCGCGAAACTTCGCGCATTGTCATCGGTCAGATGGATGGCACGGATGTGGTGTTGATGACCGCGCCGAGTTTAGGTAGTGAGCAGGCAGGAGTGAACAGTGATAAGTTTGCGATTAGCAGTGATCAATTACCCATTACTAATCCCCAATCTGTAGTCTCTAACCACCAATTACCTATAATAAAAGCCGCAGGTTCAGATCGTGAAATCACTCTGAACAAAATCGGCAAGCCTGCCGTGTTAATTTTTCACACGCAGGAAACCGCCAAAGTCGCCGCGAAAATCAACGAGACGATTCGCGCAGAAAGCAATTACGCCAATTGCGACTCAATGTTCATCGCCAATGTGGTGGATTTGCATTCCGTTCCCAAACTGTTTCGCGGCTTCGCAGAGAAAGCCATGAAAGAAAGTTATGCCAAAGCCGCCGCGTCTCTCGCCAAAGGACTTAATCCGCAGGATTACATTGTCATCATCCCGGACTGGGATGGCAGCGTGACCAAATCCTCTGGCTTCAAGAATACCAATAAAACTGCCGCGTTCGCAGCGTTGGATAAAAACGGAAACTTGACTGGCTCGTATCAAGGCGAAAATCCAGAATCAGCGGCGTTAGCGCTTTTGAAAAAGAGCGCATAAAAAATACCAGGAGCCACCACATGAATATGTTTCTTCCCCTTCTCGTGATCGTTCTCGCCACCGTCGGAATTTTCCAACTCCGCGTGCTGACGGCGAAATTAAAATTCACGCTCAATCCCAATGCGCTGATTGATCAGACGATCAAGTTTCAAGGCGCGCAATTAATTCTCGCCGCTTTGGTCTTGGCCATTGCGTATTTTTTCAATCCTGAAAATTTCTCGCTCTTCTTCCACATCGGAGATGTCTACGCGCATATCAGCCCGATCTCATGGCTGGGAATCACAGGGACTGAAACATGGCTTCAAATCGCATCAACACTCGGCTTGTGGATTACGCTCGGCACGGGCATCTTCATGTTCTTCCAATTGAAAAAAGCGAACGTGGATTATCACTTCTTCCTGTTTAGTTTGCTTTGGTCAATTCCATTTTCGATGGCGAATGCTTTTTCCGAAGAAGCCATTTTTAGAATCGGCATTGTCTCGCCGTTATACGGACTTTTATCCGTGCCGATCATACTCATTATCTCTGGCGTGCTCTTCGGTTTGCCGCATTATTTCGGCACGCCCAGCGGAATCATTGGCGTGATAATGGCTGGCTTTCTCGGCTGGCTGCTGGCACTGTCGCTTGTTGAAACGCATGGACTTTTTCTCGCATGGGCAATCCACTTCGTACAGGACGTGGTCATCATTACATCCATAATTTTGATGAGTAAAAAGGAAATCAAATGAACAAAACAATTCGCAACATCATCATAGTCGCGTTCTTCGCAATCGGTGGTGGCTGGCTCGGCATATGGCTCAACAACGTCACGGGCAACACGCAGCCAACCATGCAAAGTTTGGGCGCGCTCGTCTGGCTCATCTCGCCCGCGCTCGTCGGATTATTATTACGCGCATTTGGCGGAGATGGCTGGAAGGATTCTGGCTTGGGATTGAATCTGCCCTCAGGCTGGATCTGGTACCTCGTAGCGATTCTGATTTATCCACTCGCGTCTTTTCTGACCTTCATGCTGGCTCTATCCATCAAAGCCATCAGCGCCGAAAGTTTTTCCGAAAGCGCATACATCAACGCGATTATCTTCATACTCGGCGCATCGCTGATGAAAAATATCTTCGAGGAATTTGTTTGGCGCGGATATCTAACTCCGCGACTCGACGCCGCGAAAATTCATCCGCTTTTGAATCATGCCATCGTCGGCGTGATCTGGTGGGTGTGGCATTTGCCTTACTATTATTATTTTCTCGACCGCACACAACTCGCTACATATCTTGGAAATTCCAGCCTGACGATTTTCCTGCTCATCGCGCTGATTGACATGTTCCCCACCGCTCTGCTCTTCGGCGAACTCCGCCTGCTCAGCAAATCCGTGTGGACAGGATTCATCCTGCACGAAATCATCAACGCAGTAAGTATGCCGCTTCTGCTCAATGCCTTCATCAAACTCAATGGCACGCTTGGCACAATCTTCTCGCCGACAAACGACGGCATCTTCACATCGCTGCTGCTCGGCGCGGCGGGATGGATGTTATATCAATATCGAATGAGGAAATCAACATGAATCAAAAAACAATTCTCGTCATCGGCGGAACTGGAATGCTCGGCAAACCTGTGGCGCAACAACTCAAAGCCGATGGATTCAAGGTGCGAATTTTG
>CAIWRB010000104.1 GCA_903914955.1 uncultured Chloroflexota bacterium
AACTCAAATGAAACGCACCCGAATGATTTCATGTCTAAAAAAGAAACTGTAGCGAACTCAGAAAGGTTTTTCAACATACCTTTACCTCCAAACCTAGGCTAATTGAATTCTAATACAATAATATTTTTCGAAACCGCTTTTGGATACGATATCTTGGGGCGAACCATAATTTTTTAGACATCACGGTACAAGGGAAATGCCAACAGCTGTGAAATCATTGCTGAGGATCATATTTATTATGGCTTTTTGGTTTGCTTTCTTGTAGTGTAGGATGATTTCAGTATCAAAGATGATCGGCTCCTGCGCTTGAACCCACCCTTGATTGACCATATCAGTTTGATAAAATTGGCTGACTGTTTGTAGATCTGCATGCGCTAGATAACTAAACGTCTCGCCGTTGCCATATACCATAACTTCGGAATATTCGGGGTACATTGGAATATCAGCAGAGATGCCCCTTGAAACCGGCGTTTCTGTTGGCATGGAAGTTGATGATGGCATGCAGGAAGTCAGAAAGATTGAAAGAAAGATCGTGAGTAACGTTTTCGCTTTCATATTTTCTCTTGTGTTTCGACTAGAAGACAAAACGCCTAATGGTTGGAGCTGCTGTCGCTGTGGCGGGAATGGATGTTGCTTGGCAGTAGAAAATACTAGAAACTCCGATCTTATCCGCTTCCATTTGGGGAAATTGTACCTGATGCCTAGCGAGTGGTATGTGTTCCGCGAAGTGGGTTGAAGGGGCCTGACTACGCTTTTTTAGCCCGCTGTTAATTGATTAACATTCTCCAAAATATAGATATTCAGACTCTTTATTGTACACAATCATCTCCATCACCAGTGATTATGCCCAATTGCGAAACTCTCTCATAGATATTCTCTCGAAGGTCAGGCGAAGCTGGTATAGAATTTTGGTTTCCATCTATGAACTCTATGATCGTAAAATTGACACCTTGAGCAGTCCACGTAAAAAAACGCTCCTTGCGCGTATAAGAATTTGAAGTTTTATCATTTTCCCTTACGAGGTAACTACTCTCGTTGCTACTTGCATTATAGCCATGGAAACATTCAAACCCTAATCGATCTTCACTGAGTCGAAAACCTATATAGATTGTATTTTTATTCTCTCCATTTGTATTTGAGCATTCGAATCGAGCTTCTGTAGCATTTACTACAACAATGGACGGCCACTCGTATTCTTGGCAAGGAAGATCGGCTGATATTTTCATCAGGATATTCCCCAGCCGTGCACTCTCGGTAGATGGTGTTAACATTGCAGGATTTAGAGCCTCTGTTGGTGAGATGGTGGCCGTAGCTGTGTTTGTCGGACGCATCAACGGCGAATGGGCCGGGGTGTCAATAACTATCGGAGTCGCTGGCGGAGCAGGTCTGGGAGTACATGCTACTATCAAGAGCGCTAATAGTAGGAGTGTAAGTCGTGCTGTTGAAGTTTGAATCAGTTTGAATTTACCTTTCTTTTGTTATGCACAGTATTTGATAATCGCCATCGATGCAGGCACTCAGTTGCCTGACAGCCTCCGCGCTTTTTTTAGGCAGCCTTAGGTTTCTCAAGTTTACTGAAAATTTCTACCGCAGATTTTATTCCATTTTCGATTTGAATTTGTTTTCCTAATTTTGCAGCGCGTTGGCGCATCTCTTTATTTGTTACCACTTCTGTAATAGCATTTGCGAGCTTTTCAGCAGTAAGTTCTTTTCGTGGAATCGGTTTTGACCCAACACCTAAATCTGCTATCCGTTGACCCCAAAACGGTTGGTCGCCAAAAAAAGGAATTATTACGGAAGGAATACCTGCATTAAGTCCAGCGGCAGTTGTGCTTGCTCCACCATGATGAATAACGGCAGACACGCGCGGAAATAACCATGAGTGTGGAATGGTGTCAATCATAAAAATCGATTTAGGTATATTTGTTTTTTGTAACCCGCTCCAACCAGAAAGTAATACTGCGCGTTGATTGGTCAGTTCCAATGCTCGAATAACCAAATCTGCTGTTTGTTCGGGATTCCGATTGCTCATGCTGCCAAATCCAACATACAACGGTGGAGAGCCGGATTGCAAGAAATCAAGAAGTGTAGCAGGGGGGCGCCAATCATCCGATTCATCTACAAACCAATATCCTGTAATGTGAGTATTATCGTTCCAATCAGAAGGCGCAGGTATCACCGAAGGACTAAAACCGTAGAGAATGGGCATATTATGCAGGGACTTGGAATCGTAGGGACCCAGAAGCGGAGTCACTGGAATGTTCAATACCTTTTTTCGTGCTATTTTGTCTGCTGACCGAAACCCTTGCCACATCAGTTGACGGGCAAGATGATGCGATAAACGGTTGACTAAAGCCGGAAGTTTTGGTGTAAGAACACTGGAAAATTCCTGTGTAGGAGTGAAAGGAAATACATAGGCTTGAACAAGTTGAATATTTAATTTTTCCGCAATTGCAATACCAATGAACAACCCGCCTATTCCAGACAACACAATGTCCATGCCTTGTGCCGCCAATAAGCCGCCTTTAGCAAAACGAAGTGCTTCGCGTTGGGCTTCTTTCGCCATTTTTGCCATTAACAAAAGGAAATTTCCCTTTTCGGTCAATTCTCGCATTTCGCTATTTTCAACAGCGTCTTTTACGTCGTTCCCAAATGACCAAAATTCAAGCCCATAAGAAGTAACCAACGACTCGAAGTTGCTATGACTTACAAGACGAATATAATGCCCTGCATTTTGTAAACCTTTTCCTAATGCAATGTAGGGCTGAACATCTCCACGACTTCCTGGGGCAATGATTACAATACGCATAGTGTCTGAATTATCCTTTTATTTTTTCAAGTGATCAATTATTTGGAAGGGGGCTGCGCCTTTCCGTGGACTCTGACTGAGAGCAGGAAAAACTCGAAGCCGCGCTTCGCAAAATTTTCGAAAAAGCCAGAGATTGCCGAGCCCCCGTACATCCTGTGTTAGTCGAGGTGTTTCTCTCTGGCAATTGCCCACATAATTGAGCCCCACCCAGTAATTGCGAGAATAAAAGATGCAGGATGCTTTATTTCAAAAAAAGCGACCATTTGCATGGAACCAAAAAAAGCCCATGCTAATGATTGCCAACTAATTTCCAAAATATACTTGAAAAACTTTTTCATTTGATTTCCTATTTATCTAATGAAGAAATGCCCAACGGTTTGCATAAGCCCCGTACGCTCTCTGCGGGGTATTGGCTATGGCGGAGATTTGTGAAGAATTGATGACTGCCGACATAGCGAATACATTTTTATTAAGCAAGAGGGGGCAGGATTATTTTTTGAACTATTAAATAACCTGTGCCTAATATGTACTGGAATGACAAAGTGGATCATTCGCCAAGTCTGCTTGAGGAAATTGCTAGTGTATTAAAGTTCATTATTAATAACCAAAGAATATATATTATGAAGATATTTTTCACCTCGAAATTCACTATAATCTGTAGCGTTTGTCAAAACGAAACCATTCCTAACATAACGAGTGGCAGGTGCTCCGCAAAGCGGGCGGAGAGGGCTCAGAACGCTATATTAACCCGCGTTTCTATTTTATAGCCTGTTGACTTTTGCGGCTTCCATTATTGGAATGACAAAGCCTACAAAGTTACTATCATCATTATCTTACAACATCATGCTTGGGTCAGGCGGAAGAATCTAACCAAGAGATACTTTTCTATTTCAAACCTAACAACCAATTGGTCACGTACGCGGATAAGGGCGAGTAAATAGTCTCAGATATGGCACCTGTGAAGGCTTTTTTCCAAGTATAGTTTGTACCAATGGCTTGCCCGACTTCACCAAAGACGAACAGTAACTACCATGTGAACGCATTAAGAAGCTATTGCCCACTCAATGAATTACGGGCGAAATAGAAGATAAGAACAAAGCCAATAGCCGTCCCGATTTTGGAAACAAGAACACTAATTAGAAATTGTGCTGGAGGATGCGCCCTCTGGTGTCTTCGATCCCGTTACAACTGAGGCAAGACCATACAGTAAGATCGGGACTATATAAATAATGGCTAATACAAAAACTATACATAATGTCACTTTTATCATTGAAGCACCGCCTTTCCTTGAAAACACAATTGCTAATCATAAGCTTTGACACTATTGCAGGCAAGCAGCCATCACAGTAGCGGACTCCCATCTGTCCGTCCTCCTCCAAACAGAATGTTCTTCCCCATTTCGAGGACATCGTTCCCGCCTTGACTTCCCCTTTCATCTGCTGCGCACTGGTTCTTGTGCAGCACGCTTTGTTCGGCGGTGTTTCAATTTTTCTGTTTACTTTGTTGGGTTTGTATAACTATGTTTAGGATGATAATACTTATTAACATTAACCCTAAACCGATTACAAACATCCAACTGGTCAGCTTAGCCCAATCAAAATCACGCCAAGCCCGAACTGCTGCTATTAGAATTAGCAAGATTGAAAAACTTTGAGATTGAAGAATGATATTAGCTGCACTCCATCGCATATCAAAAGCTATTCCCAGTCCTACAACTCCGGGTAGCGCAAACATCGCTCCCATCACACGTGCTGTTAAAGGGGTTAAAGTCCATGGCCATAGTCCAATCATTATCATAGGTTGTAGGAAAAGAAACAGACTGATGCCTAACGTGACAACGCCAATTGCGCCGATAAATAGTCGAACAAGCGACGGAATGATCGCATCTTGAGTACCTACCTGCCCTGAATCTTGGCTTCGATTGCGAATCCATACAGCCAATACGATAAAAGGTGCTGTGAAATAAAGTCCAGCCCAGGCAATAAATGAGATATGACCATGATTGAATCGATCCCAGTGTAAGATAGTCGCTATTCCAAGCAAGGATGCAAAGGCTGCTACTGGTAGGAAACCAACTTTAATTTTGTGCCATTGCTTACTCCGCAATACTCCTGTAAAGAAGTAGATTCCGCCAGCATAAGCCGCGCCTAGCATCATCGCGGACATCGATGGCTGAATTTTCCAGGCAAATAATCTTTCGGTTTCCTGAGGAAAAATGAATAAAATAACAAAAGCAACTACGAGAAAAGGAATAACTAGGGCAGCCACCCAACGCGTTTCTGGCAATATTTGGTTACCATTATCAGTCTTTGTCATAAGATTTCCTTGTTGTTAGGTATTCAACCGCCATCGCGGTAGGACAGTCAGCTGCCTGATAGCACCCGCATATCATCCAGTTGATCTTACTGGATAGATCACGGGTTTCTGAACTATCGCACCGGGCTCTTCAGAAATTCTCGCTTCCGCAAAGTGGGCGGAAGTAGTCAGACCCTTACCCGGCCTGGATTCACTTCGCAACCAGTGAGTAGACTGCACCTGCACCCACCGCAGGTGTAATGGGACGTTCTTCCCCATTTGAGCAAGTACCGAAGTGGTACGAGAAGAGGGGGCTCTGTTGCTTTTTTGCTCCCTTCCATCCGCAGATATTCAATTTTCTTTGCACTCTTGATTTCCCTTTCGTTTATGTGTAGTATTGCACTCTACCTAGATTTCATTATACTAAATTTAGACAGCGCATAAGCCGTACTGCCAATATTGCCGAAATCGTGTCTGACGATGAATAAAGTGTGGGACATCATCGATCATGTAAGAAGACCAAGGTCGGAAAAAAGATAGACCAAAGGTGTATGGAAATATATACCTTCGACCGTTTGGATAATGACGATGGAGTAATAAGATAGAACCATCTTCTCCTCCAAGGTTGACGCGAGTTATTTTTTTTATGAGGAAAAATAATCCGCACTGATACCCGCCTTCAAAGTGGCGGGTATTTTGTTGTGCCCCCAGCTACTTGCTATGATTTGGGTACCATGTGGGGAAGACCGTCCAATTTAGTGGATGTGCTCCACGAAGCGGGCGGAATGGGCAAGAGCAGAAAAAATCCGAAGCCAGAAAGCTGCTCGAAAAGTCAGGTCGTACTCACAAGTCCACTTGTATGCTAGAGGAGACACTGGAGCATATTCTGACTTTTGGGGGACATAATTCTCGATCGCATCGAAGGTATAATGCTTTTGTTTCCCTATCACATGAAGCTTTAATAGCAGCGAGGAGAGAGACTGTATGAAACGATTCGTGCCCCTAGTTTTAGATGTGATCGTGTTGGCGATGTTGATCTCTGCATGTGGGGGAGGGACGATTCCGACAAATCCTGCCACTCCGATAAATCCTGCTACTCAAATACCAATTGTTGATATTCCATCGTTGGTAACAGTTGATCTGATCGGTCCGAACATGGAGGTTGGATCTCTTTATACCTATGTAGATGGTTCTATTTTGGCAGCTATCCCGGGCGGACCCTTCCTCATGGGTAATAATAAATACCCTCAAAGTAAGGAGCACAAGGTCACACTGAGCGATTATTGGAGCTACACCAGTGAAGTGACTAATGAACAATATGCCTTATGTCTTAGCACTAGGAAGTGCACTTCCCCGGACTTGAAAGACAATCCGACATTTGATAATCTCAGCTTTGTAGGCTACCCCGTTACAGGTGTTGATTATCAACAGGCGGCGGATTATTGCGGCTTTGTGCATGCACGTTTGCCTACTGAGGCGGAATGGGAGAAAGCAGCACGGGGACCCGATGGAAACCTTTTCCCTTGGGGAGATAAGTCACCTGTATGTGGCCTATTAAACATCCAAAACTGTAAAGGGACTACCATTAATGTCAGATCCTACCCGGATGGGGTCAGCTATTATGGTTTGTTCGATATGGCGGGTAATGTTCGTGAATGGGTGGCGGATTGGTACGAGGCTGATTATGCTACCGATGCAACTTCACTCAACAATCCGCAAGGACCCGTAAGTGGTCAAAAGCGTTCCGTGCGTTCCAGCAGTTTCGCAGATATTGCTGAATTTGCAGTTGCAGCGCATCGATTTTCCTTCAAACCGGTGGAACATTTCCCTGACCTTGGTTTTCGCTGCGTGGTGGATGACCCCACTTATTATGCGCCTTTCTGTCAGGGATTGGTTCTATATGGGGCGGACGTTAATGGCAGCCCAAAAGACGATGTGATCCCGCTTCCAAGCGGTTGTGTTCAACCTGTATTAACCTACAGCGAAGATTGTAAAACTCAAACCGCCAAAGTTGTAGTCAGCCCGTGGCCATTACCGCAAGGTTCCCCTGCCTATCCGATGAATGATCTCACGAAAAATCAAACATTTAATAATGGATGCAGCTGGGCTCCGCCTATTTATACCTGTTCTGGGGGAGGGTCTATAAAAATTTTTGATAAATTAGGTGATTGTAAATTCCTGACTCCTCCGGGAGCTGGAACCTGTGTATCTCCTTACGTTCAGAGTCCTGATAAGTTGAGTTGCATAGGTCAGGGTAAGGGCACACAATGTATGGCCGGATTTAATTATGATCCACTGACGCAGTGTTGTTCGGCTCAGAATCCCGGTCCCAACCAGTATGGGCTCTGCGCGCCTGGTTTCTATCATGTTGGAAACGCATGCATTCCGGCTGCCAAAAATAAACCGGCTCCTATTCCCGCATCGTTGGGTTGGGGGCCTGTTGCAGCCTGCCCGGTAAATAATGGAGGTGGGGACAGCACCATACCATGTACAATTGATCCTTTCACCGGCGCGTGTAAATAGATTCTTGAATGGTTTGAGTTAACTAAATCTTTCTGACAAAGCGCCTAGTTACTCGAAAAGGCTGGAAGCTTCATTACTATTTTCACTGTTCAAATACCGGAGGATGAGCCAAGGAGCCAGCCTATCCAGGAATATCTCGAGGGGAAAGTCACCGATTGGATTGAGAAGGTTAGCAATGAACACTACTTTTCAGGAGATTAATGATGCACATTGGATTACAAATTCCTTCGTTCAAGGTTCCAGGCGGCACATCCGCCATTCGACCCAAACTAAAAGAAATTATTACAACAGCAGAAGAATCTGGTTTCTACAGTCTCTGGGTGATGGATCATTACTATCAGATCAAAGGGTTATTCGGAGAAGCCTATAACGACCCTATGCTGGAAAGCTATACTTCGCTCGGATATTTTGCAGGATTAACAGAAAAAGTCTATCTCGGGGTATTAGTAACTGGCGTAATTTATCGTCATCCAGCCGTGTTGATGAAAATGGTCAACACGCTCGATGTTCTTTCCGGTGGTCGCGCTTACTTTGGCATTGGCGCGGCATGGTATGAAGATGAGGCAAAAGGCAATGGCATTCCCTATCCGTCCACGTCAGAACGCTTTGAGCAATTGGAAGACAATCTAAAACTGGCTAAAACGCTCTGGAGTAGGGACGAGGTGTCCTTTGTTGGCAAGCATTTTTCTGCTCCGGCAATCACCAATAATCCCCGCCCGCTTTCAAGTCCGCATCCCCGCATCATGATCGGAGGTACGGGTCCGCATAAAACGCTGCGAATGGTTGCCCAATATGCAGACGCCTGCAATATCGGGGATTGGATCGGTACAGAAAACATGCAAAAGGCGATTGATACTCTCATGAAACATTGTGAGACTCTCGGACGTGATTATGACACGATTGAGAAAACCTCCCTTTGCACCGTAAATCTTTCCGGGAAGGATACAGTAGAAAGCGTCATAAGCCGTATTAAGGAACTTTCTGCCATGGGCTTCTCTCACGTGATTTTCAATATGCCGGATGTTTATACAAGTACGGCTCTCAAAACATTTGCAAAAGAAATCATCCCGTATGCGTTAGGGCTAGGCAAATAAGAGAAAAATAAAAAGCCCGCTACTCTCATGAATAGCGCTGGGGATTTCGGTGTTGAGAATGTCCCCGACGCTCAAATAAAAGAATCAACCGATATTCTTGTGGCTCGTGCAGGCTACTTTTGGTTTCACTGTAACGAAGTCAGTGCTGTCTCAATAGGCGGAATAGTTAGGAACGCTCGAAAAATAAGTTACCCTATTCCAACAGTCCAATTTTGAGTATCCTTGCCTCACTTTATTTGAGGATGATAACAAAATGGACCAACCGTACTCTGAAGCCACTGAGCAA
>CAIWRB010000105.1 GCA_903914955.1 uncultured Chloroflexota bacterium
CGGCGGTTGTTAATGCCTGTCAACGAATCGGTGTGCGATAGTTTTTGTTCGCGAACCAGCGCAGTCTGCAATTCACGATTCGCATCTTCGAGAGATTCTTTTGTAATGATCAATTCTCGTTCTGTTTGTTTACGAGCGGTCACATCCTGAATGTGATTAATAAAATACAATGGCGCGCCTGCTGCATCCTGCACCAGCGAACTGGATACCTGTCCCCAAACAAGGCTTCCGCTCTTATGGATGTATAAAGCCTCAAATTCAGTGTGACTCATATCGCCGGAAATGGACTGTTGCAGGAATGACGGATACGCTTTCTGATGATCGGGGTGCGTGATCTCATCAACCAATCTACCTTCAAGCTGCGCGCTTGAATAACCAAACATCTCACACAGCTGCGGGTTAACTTTCAGGAATCGTCCCTTGAGATCCACCAGACACATGCCGATATGGGTATATTCGAACGCAAGGCGGAAACGCTCCTCGCTTTCCCTTTGCGTCTCTTCCGCCTGCTTGCGCGTGGTGATATCGCGATTGCTTTCACGCCGCCCAAGCCACTGCCCGCCATACCCATGCACAGAGGTGCAGGAATGTTCGATCCAGCGAGTCTCACCGCTGGCAGTAATAATTCGAAAAGCTATTTGCAGATCCTGCTCATTTGGAAGACGGACAACCAGATCATTATGCTCAATAACCATTGCGCGGTCGTTCGGGTGAATGATCTCCAGAAAAAGGTTCGGGTCAGATAAAAACTCCTCGGCGGTGTGACCCGTGATCCGCTCGCAGGAGGGAGATATATACACATAGGTTCCGTCCGGTGCGCGCCACCCTTCCCAATCGTACGTAAAATCGGCCACCATGCGGTATTTTTCTTCGCTTGCACGCAAAGCCAGTGTAGATTGATATTTATCCACCGCCCTTTGAACAGACAGAACCACCTGATCAATATCAAATGGTTTTTGAAAGTAACCAAAGGCGCCCATCTGAATGGATTCAATGGCTGAAGCCTGTGAGGCATTCCCGGTCAACATGATACATTCGCTCTCGGGAGAGCAGGCTTTGATCCCACGCAAAACATCCAGCCCAGACATGTCCCCCAATTTTAGGTCGATCAGAACCACATCGATCGGTTGCTGCTCGATATAAGTCAACGCGGCGCCACCGGTCTGCACGAGGAGAGGCTCAAAGCCTTTGATTTTGAGGATTTCACCCAGAGTAAGGAGCAGGTGTGGGTCGTCATCTACGATCAGAATATGCGGGATATTATTCTCCGTTCCTATCTTCATACTTACCTTCACTAGACATTAGATCTCTTGCATAACTCAAAACATATTTCGTAGTAACGATTTTAAGGGTTTGGTTGCGAGGTAAAAAGCGACTAAAACGGCCACTACGGTACACTTTTGCAAGAGGTCTATTTTATAAAAAGTTTCTCGGTTGTGAAATATATATATTTATCAAGATCAATATATCCAATGGTCCCGATTGAAAGATTACGGCGCTATAGCGAAGCGCGGGCTCTCGTTCGGCGGGTTACTTTGAAGATGATACCATTGTCTTAGATTGCACAAGCTAATATTTTTGTTTTTTTATATGTTTTTTACTCCCCCAAAATATTGCCAAAATTGACCCCGCAGCGCACTGAATACGAACTTCCTTACAATTGCCAGCGATTAGGAGGCAATTCATCTTTGCTTTGCTTCTATTTTTACTGAGGGTCAAAAATCTTCGTAAGGTTGCGCCCAGCCTGTTTGGCGGCGTATAAGGCTTTGTCGGCCCGGCTTACAATTTGCTCCACATTTTCATCTGCAGGGTCACTCTGGATCTCTGCGACTCCAATACTGATCGTAACTGAATTCAAGCCTTTTCCAGTTGGGATGCTCAATGCAGCCACGCTTGTGCAGATACGCTCAGCAATGACAAACGCCATTTGTGAACTGGTCTGCGGCAACAAGATAATGAATTCGTCACCGCCGTAACGTGCCAACGAATCCACGTTGCGAACCTGCTCGCTGGCGGCTTGCGCCACGGTGCTTATCATCCTGTCACCAGTCTGATGTCCCATCGAATCGTTTATTTCCTTTAAATTGTCTGAGTCAAATATAATGATGGAAAGAGGATATTGATAACGCAAGGATGAGTCAAATTCCCGAGTGGCAAGTTCAAAAAAGTAGAGATAATTATATAAACCGGTCAGACCGTCAGTGCGGGAAAGTGCCTGCTCGCGCAAAAGAGACAGCTCAAGTTCGTGGTGAGAAGTCGTCAGCGCGGCATTGACGCGATTCAATTCAGCTTCAACTTGTTTCAAATCCTGCAGCACCGCATCCGACTGTCTGCGCTCGGTAATATCGATCATCACAAGGCGGCTCTCCAGACGGTCTTCGAAACAGGTGGCTTCGATACGCGCCCAAAACCCTTCGTTATTATTTTTCCAGAAAAACAATTCACAGGTTTCCTTCCCATTACCTGATAATAGTTTATTAAAAAATTCCCGATAAGTGGCCATAGACTCATCGGAAATAAATTGCCACAGACTCCGCTTGACCAGTTTGCTGCGTTCCCTCCCCATCAGGATCTCCCCCGCCAGGTTCATCTTGCGGATCGTACCATCGAGCGCCATCATAATGTATCCGACAGGCGCAAAGTCATACAGGTCGGAATATTGATGATAAGCCTCTTCAATAGTTGCATAGGCTTGCACCAGATGTTCATTTTGCATCTCCACTTCGATCTGATGCACTTCAAGTTCATGGAGAAGGCGCAGGGTATCTGCCTTCGTTACAGGTGATGGCACGGCTTTCTTTTTCTTGAGACCGCTGATCTTTGTTTCCGCCGCATTACGCAATTCAGCTTTAGCTGAACTTGTGCAGGGCGAACGCATCTTACGTCTGGACAAGTTTAGAAAAACCTGAAAGTACTTGGAGCAAATAGGCATTATCCCAAGC
>CAIWRB010000106.1 GCA_903914955.1 uncultured Chloroflexota bacterium
ATGGAATTTAACACCGGTCTTCTTCAATATCTGTAATGTTTCATTATGGATCTGTTCTTTTTCTGAATCGGTTAATACCTGGCTCTTAAAATACATGGAGGATGTCCTTCCGTTAGAGTTTCATAAAAACACATCAATTGAGAAAAGGGTTGGCTCGAAATTAATGCGTCGTTGATATTCGTTTTGAAAACCAATTTCTGATCAAGCGACCTTGATTCCTTCGTAGGCGCGCTGTTCTATTTTAACAAGTTCGCACTCGATCTCTTCAGCGAGCGGCATTGAAACATGGGACTTGAGGATTTCCTGAACTTTGGGTCTTAGTTCATCCATCATGCTGGGCTTGCCAGCGGCAGACCAGGTCTCGTACGAATCGCGCGCGTTGTAGTCTGTCATGTAGACTTCTCCGTTGCGCAACGAGTCGCGGGTGGAGCGGCGGCTCAGAAAATTTCCACCATGCCCGACCGCTGCCAGATCAACTTCGAGCCATTCTTTGACACGTGTGTCGATCCCTGAAGAAAGGCGTGAACAACGGCGGAAAACCTCCACGTCGATCAATAGTTGCTCAAGGCTGAGGAGCATGGATCCGCCCAATTGACCGGGACCCACCAACAGATCGGGCCACGACAGTGTTGCCATCACCCAATTTAATGAGCGTTCATAGCTGGCGCGCACACCCGGCTGGTAATGTCCCGTGCTTCCAGTGGATGTTTCAACGGGTAATCCATATGAACGCGCCATCTCAGTAACAGCCGCGCCCATCAAGCCATGCTCCACTTCGCTGCCGGTGAATCGGCCGGTGTATGGATCCATGATCGCGGGAGAGGCGGCGTAGATGACAGGTGTGCCCGGAGAGGCGGCCTGCACGAGGCACAACATGGCGAGCGTTTCGCAATTGGCGAGCAGGATCGTCGAGATCAAACTTGCCGGCGATGTTCCGCCCATCATCGGCATGGGCATGATCGCAACGGGAATACCCCAATCAACCATTTCAAGATACGCATCGGTATGTTCCGCCTCGAAAACCATGGGGGAGATCGGTGTGATCAGAAAGGAAAATGGTTTAAGTTTTCGAACGTTTTCTTTTCCGCCAAACACGGTGCCCAGGACTTCGAGCATCCAGCGCGATTCTTCAACTGTGTGAGTGCTGTCTTGCAGATGCTTTGAAAAATTGGTCATCATCTGGCGCAGATAGTTTACATAATCTCCGCTTGATTTTTGAAAAAAGCCCGGGTCCACCATGGCCCAGTAGACGCCCACGTCATCCAAAGAGTCGATCATGTGTGTGGCTTCGAGCCAGTCCGCGTAGTTAGCCTCGCGCCGTTGGCCGGTTATGTTGTCCATTGCGAATGATGCGCCGCCATCTGCGACCAGTGAACAAAGATTCTCATTCATCGGGAATTCCCATCCTGGCCGACGACCGCCTAAAGTGAATTTACGCGGAGCCTGCTTCAGACATTCCTCGATCAGGTCACGCGAAAAACGCACAACGTGCGAGGTTGGGTTGACATCCGCCCCGGCCTTTTTTAGAATCTTACGGCCCAACGCAGTGTCCACCCGCACACCGGTGGCAGCCAGAATGGACAGTGTTCGTTCATGGACTTGTGTAACTTCGTTATCCGATAGAACTCTCAGGTCGGTTTCCATAATTTGGTTTCCAGAAACTATTTATTTGGAACGCGGACTTCAGCCTTCTATTGCCGGATAAAAGCATTAACTAAAGTTTGTTTCGAATTTATAAACATTATCCCAATTCTTTATCGGCCGCGGCAACGATGCGGGTTAATTCTACCTGCTTACTCGATTCAAGCGGCTCAGGTTTGTGATTCTCGATGATCCAGCGCACGCGTTCACGGGCGACTTCAAGTGGATCTCGATATTTATTTTGCTCGTTTAGTTGATGAGTCACGCCACGCACGAGGGAAGTTTTCATGTGCGAACGAGTATGTTTCTGTCCGAGGAAATGTCCGCCGGGTCCAACGTTGGCGATCGATTCCATCGCCAGCGATTCGTCATCCACATCCATACGTTGTAAATAGGCGCGGGCGCGTTGATACAAATCATCATCAAGAATAATTTGTTCAGGAAAAAGCCTTGTATAAGTACGGGCCAATCCCATGCCTGTGACGATCTCCGGGCTGACCAAACCCGCCAGAAATGGATCCAGCGCAGGTTCCGCAGCAGATTGCCACGTGCCGGGCAGTGCTGAATCTGTCCCATAACACGCGCCAAGTGATGGCATGCCCCAGTGATGCGCCATATCCACAACTCCATAACGGCCGCGCGCATCACGCGGATAACTAACATATGCGCCGGTGCGCATATCTGCCCAGGCCTGCATCATAGAGTGATAGACCGGACAGCCGGGGAACATCAACTGTACGAGGACTGTGGCGTTGATGATCTCGGCGTCACCCATGGCCAGCGCACCGGCTTGAGTGGACGGCGCGGTCGTACCTAACGTTGGCATGGACAGAAAACCTACAGGGATTCCCGCCTCTGCGAAAACCATCGCGGCTTCGATGCCGGGCTGATCCTGCATCAATGGCGAAACCGTGCAGATCAGCGATGAAAGTGGAGGGCGCTTGCGTAATTCTTCTTTCGATCCCGAGACGACCGTTGCCATTTCCACGGCATATTTTGCTTCGCGTCCGCCCATGATCGTTTCAGACCCAACGTGTTTGCTCGTATTATTCCAGATGACATCCAATTCGTGGAGCGGCGACATGCGTCCACAATCCTGTGCGCTGACCATGGGCCAGATAAATCCGATCGAGGGTAGATAGTCTGAGACAAGCGTCATCAAGCCAACATCCGCTTTTGATGATGGGCGCGCCTGACCAGTGTCAAGATCAACGAATTCCACGCCGCAGCCATCAGTTGTGAAGTAGGTTGTTCCGTCTTCAAGGTTCAAGTCATATTCCGGAACCCGCGCACCCATCACAAAATAGCGAGGTACGGTTTTCATTGCCTTAAAAACCAGGTCGCGGTTTAGTTTGACGATCTGATTGGCTTTATCCACATTCGCGCCGTGTTCAGCAAAAACCTTTAGGGCTTTCTCGGATGGGACTTTGACTCCGACTTTCTCCAGAATTTCCAGCGTGGCTTCCTGGAGTTTGTCCAACTGCTGATCGGTGAGGTACTGGAGTCGATATGCAGAGCGGAGCGGTTCGAGTGCGGGGCGGTTACTGGTCATGTGTTTTCTCCTTGGTTCTGAAGTTGCAATTTTGGTCGCTCTTAGTCGAAACTACTAAAGTCGTACCTACACTAAAACTCTCCAACTTTTTCAAGTACTTTGTATGGATCGAATGCATCGCGTAATCCATCACCAATATAATTAATGGAGATGATGCTCAGGAAGATCATTAAGCCGGGGAAGATCGCGAGCCACGGATATTTTGTAAAATGTTCCTGAGCGTTGCTCAAGAGATTTCCCCACGAGGGGGTGGGGGGTTGGATGCCGAAGCCGAGGAAGCTCAAGCCTGATTCTTCAATTATCGCGTAGCCGAATTCTAATGTCGCTTCGACAATGATCGGGCCGATGGAGTTAGGCAGGATATGATTGATCATGATCCGAAGGTCAGATCCGCCTAAAGCACGCGAAGCAGCTACAAAGTCAGTTTCTCGAAGCGTGAGGAAGGTGGCACGCACCAGCCTCGCAAAAGTCGTCCATGCAAAAACGCCAATAACTAAGCTTATCGTCAGTACGTTGTTGCGCTCAAAGAGGGGTATTTCCACTTCCCGCAGGATCGCGCTGAGCAGGATCAACACAAGGAATGACGGCAGGGAGAGAAATGCGTCTGTGATTCTCATCAGGATGCCATCCAGTTTGCCGCCGTAGTAACCGGCCAGCGCGCCAGTGGGGATGCCGATCGTGACAGAAATAATCACGACCAGCAGACCAACGGTCAGCGAGATGCGGCCGCCGTACAAAGCGCGCGTGAACAAGTCGCGTCCCAATGCATCGGTGCCCATTGGGTGACTCCACGAGGGCGGATGATATCTCACTGAAATTTCGGAGGCTTCCGGGTCATAGGGTGAAAGCGGGGCGAAGACGGTCAGAATGATCAGGATGGAAATGATGACGAAACCGAAGATCGCGCCAGGGTGTTTTCGGAATCGCTTCCACACGCCCGCGCCGATACTGGTTGATTGGATGTTTGTGGGTTGATTCATTGACTACTCAAAACGAATGCGTGGGTCGAGATAGGCGTACACAATGTCGGCCAATAGATTGGATAAAATAATAAAGCTGGCGCCGATGATCAACACGGCTAATAGAATTGGGTAATCACGATCGAGCGCCGCCTGATAGTACAGCCGTCCCATACCCGGCCATGAAAACAGAATTTCAACAAATATGGCTCCACCGAAAATATACGGCAGGTCAAGCGCCAGCAGTGTGACCAGCGGAACGAGCGCATTCCTCAAGGCATGTTTATAAAGTACTTTCCAATTTGGAAGTCCTTTGGCGCGCGCAGTCCGAATGTAATCCTGATGGATCACATCGAGCATGCTTGAGCGTAGGAAGCGCGAATACCATGCGACCCAGCCCAACGCGCCGGTCAGCACCGGCAGGATCAGGTGGATGATGCGGTCTCCGAGATCAAAACCAACGCTGTTGACCGAAGTCATACCGCCCGGCGGCAACAACGGCTCGCCAGTAAATGGATTTTTCAGCCACGCATAGAAGACGAGGATCAGGATCAATCCCAGCCAAAACTCCGGAATGGCCTGACCGGCAAATGAAAAAGTTGTAACGGTAATATCAAAAGTGGAATACTGCCTAATGGCGGAAATGATCCCAATTGGGATCGCGATCAAGACCGCCACGAGCATGGTGACTACTGTCAGGTAGATCGTGTTTGGAAGCCGCTGACCGATCTCGGTCAAGACAGGCTGGCGGCTGCGAAATGAAAAACCGAAATCACCGCGCAGAATTCCCTGACGCGCGCCGTAGCTGTCTAAAATCCCATCGCCATTTTTATCGATCTGCATCCAATCGTTGCCTATGAGCCAGATCAGATATTGTGTGGGCAAGGGCTTATCCAGGCCAAATTGACGTTTCAGCAATTCGACCTTTGTCGGATCGATATGGCGGCTCTGTCCCTGACCTGAGAGTGGTCCGCCCGGCGCGAGATTGACAAGCGCAAAGAGCAGGATGCTCAATATAACGAGCAATCCTGCTGTCTGGATCAAACGTCGTACGATGTATGTTGTCAAATTACTTTAAAGCCCAGTCTGCCGAATTCCAGGTGACAACATCGTTCGTTGAAGATTGGACGTTCTGCAAGCGAATCGAATGAGCGTCAGCATTCATGGCCGTGAAGAGCAATAATTCTGGCAGCTCCTTATCCAATATGGTTGCCATCTTACAAAAAGCATCTTTGCGTGATTGTTCATCCAATGTGTACACGCTGCTCAAAAGGTTTTCGAAATCTGGATTTGTCCAACGCATAAAATTGTAGCCTGCATCAGGTGTGGCGGCTGCTGTGGAATAGTAGCTTTCTATATAGTTGGTGGGGTCGACGCCGGAATATCCATCATCCCAGATATCCATGTCGAAGTTGCCGTTCTGCTCGATCCCGCCGTCGGTTGATGCAGCCCACAAAACGCTTCCTTCAACGACTGTCAATTTTAGTTTTATGCCGAGCTTGCCGAGTTGTTCAGCAATGAATTGCTGTGTCAACTCAAGCGGTTCGCCAAATTCCGAATATGTAATGAATTCCATTTCCATCACATAGCCTTCTTTTGCGGTTTTGCAGCCACGGCATTCACGCACGCCGTCACCATCGGTATCCTTCCAGCCGGCTTCATCCAAAAGTGCGGAAGCCGCCGCCACATCAAATTTCGGTCGCTGAATAGTTGCGCACGCATAAGGCGCCCGGAAGAATTCAGTCCAGGCTGGTTGGGCATATCCAAGAAAGAATTCTTTGGATATCGTGTCTACATCAATTGCAGCTCGGATCGCCTGCCTGACGCGCACATCAGACAAAATGGGGTGCGGGGTCGCCACCGGATCGG
>CAIWRB010000107.1 GCA_903914955.1 uncultured Chloroflexota bacterium
CTGGAATTGGTGGTCTATCGGTGCTGCGTGCTATTCGTGCGAAAATGCCCGGCGAGAGGATTATTTTTCTGGGTGATCAGGCGCACGTGCCATATGGTTCTCGCTGTATGAGTGAAGTGCGGGAATTTTCTGAGCAAATTACGCGGTACTTATTGGATAGGCGTGCCAGGCTTATCGTGGTTGCCTGCAACACAGCCTCTGCTGCTGCCCTGAAGCATTTGCGAAATACTTTCCCTGAGATTCCTTTTGTGGGCATGGAACCTGCCGTCAAGCCGGCCGCCGAGCAGACTCAAAGCCGGGTGGTTGGGGTTCTGGCTACTCCGGCAACGTTTCAGGGAGAGCTATATGCTTCCGTAGTGGAGCGATTTGCCAGCGGCGTGACCATATTACAAGATGCGTGTCCTGGTTTGGTTGGCCAGATCGAGAAGGGGGAGTTGGAAACAGCCGAAACCGAATCCATACTTCGCCGAGCGTTGAGGCCCATGCTTGAAAAAGGTATTGATACCGTTGTTTTGGGCTGTACACATTACCCATTCGTGATTCCGTTGATTCAAAGTATTGTTGGATCACAAGTTAGAGTAATTGATCCAGCTCCGGCCATTGCGAGGCAGGTGGAGCGATTGCTTGGTGAGACAAAAAGCTCGCTGCCAATAGGTGACTCTGAAAATGTGACATATCTAACGACAGCAGATGCGGATTCAATGCAATTATTATTACCCAGGTTTTTGGGCGAAAGTGGAACTGTGGCGGAAATTCGTTGGAAAGATGGCTGCCTTTTTTAATAAAAATTCCCGCATAAGATTGCGGGAATTTGACGAAGTGAATTTTTTTCGATGTTGGTTGAAATATATTAAGTATCCGATTTGTCAGCAGGTTGGTTATTTGGTCGTCTGGCTTGTTCAGTCTGATGCATCCGCAGGTTTTACACCAAGATCAGCAGCAGTAAGATGAATTGACTCAAATTCCCAAAAAGCTAGATTCTTTACAGGCAAATTAAGTTCTGATTTAACCTGTTCAAACAAACCCTGGTAGCTGTTCGGGATGGCGAACTCAGAATTTAGGCCCAATCGTCCTGCTAAAATTTTGATCTGTTCGGGATTTTCGGCTTCAATTTCAACAAACTTACCAAAGGGGAGTTCATCAAGGGTGACCATGGCTGTGTCAACCTGGTACATCGTGCGGTATTTTTCATAAACAGCAGCGACTCGATACCCGAGCCCTTCAAGGAATTTTTGAGCCTGGTCAAAATCATTCACAACGAGTTCGATTTCCTCGCGGGAGAGGGCATTCCCGATACGTTCGCCAGGACCTTTGAAGGTGAGGCGAATATCATCAAATTTACGTAATCGCAAGACTTTGTGCTGGCGTTGCAAACTCTTTTGTTGATTATCGAAGCGTAGATTATATTCAAATCCTCGCGGCACTATACATTTGGCATCGATATTCTTTAGGATCGTTTCCACCAAAGCCAGATCGCGAACATAAAACTTTGATTCAATTTCCCGATTGTCCTTTGTCATATTTACACCTTTCAAGATCAGTCGATAAAGCTGTGATCAGAATCCGGTTGGAGAGAAAAATATGCCAAAACATTCCCAAATCGCTCGCCAGACATTTTTCCTGGAAAAAAATCAACTTTAGATTACAGTTAATAAAGCCTGTTTTTGTTCGACAGTTTCACCTGCTTTGATCCGTATGCGGTGAATTGTTCCATCTTTCGGCGACTTCAGCTCGTTTTGCATTTTCATCGACTCGAGAATTAATAGAACCTGTCCTTTTTGGACAATATCTCCCTCTGCCACAGGGATGGCAACGATAAGGCCGGGCATGGGGGCTTTCAAATGGAATTCACCATCGTCTATTACCGTGCTTCCCGCGGCGCGTAGCCGTCTTTCGCGTTCGTCTTCCACCGTAACCTGATATAACCTTCCACGCAGCAAGACTTGCCAGTTTTCCTCGTCCGGGTAAACATAACCTTCGTGTGATTTACCATCGATAATCAGCGAATATACAGGCTGACCACTGACGGACTCAAAATCCACTTCCAGAATTTTCCCATTAATATTGACGTGCTTATCATCGATGATTTC
>CAIWRB010000108.1 GCA_903914955.1 uncultured Chloroflexota bacterium
AACCCTGAAGCATCACCGACAAACTGAATAAAAAGACGGCTTAACCAGAGTTAAACCGTCTAAATACTCAATGAAGCGGGCAAGGAAAAGGATTAGTCTATAGTGTGCTGATCCTTGGGAATATCAATCATCCAGGCGGGAAGCATGGGATGGGTCAAATCTAGTGATGTTCATAAATGCATCCACAACCTGCGGATCGAAATGCCTGCCATTCTGCTCATTGATATACCCAAGCGCTTTTTGTTTAGTCCATTTCTTACGATACACGCGGTCCGAAGTCAGCGCATCCCACACGTCTACTATGGCGAAGATACGCGCGGGCAAAGGAATACGATCCCCTTTTAAACCCTGCGGATAACCCGTGCCGTCCCATTTTTCGTGATGGCAATAAGGGATATCGAGCGCATCGCTTAAGTAGGTAATTGGTGACAGCATATCAAAGGCGTGCTTGGGATGTTTGCGCATCAGCACCCATTCATCATCTGTCAATTTTCCTTTTTTTAGCAGGATCGAATCGGGAATTCCCATCTTGCCCATGTCGTGCAGGAGCGCGCCGCGCCGAATGACGGCCAGCTGAGATTCTTCCACCTGCAGGGCGCGCGCCAGTTCCAAGGTCAGGTCTGTGACGCGCTGGGTATGTCCTTCCGTTTCGTGGTCACGCAGATCCATCGCCCGTGACCAGCCTTCAATGGTGGTGTCATACGCAAGGCTAAGATCCAAATTTGAGCGTTCCAGATTCTCGAAGAGTTGAGTTTTGTCTATCGTGATGGCAGCCTGTCCGGCCAGCGATTCAAGGAATTCAAGCCACTCTGCGTCGGGAGTGAAGGCCGTGCGGCGATAAACTTCGAGGACACCCTTGACCTCCCCATTCACAGTTAAAGGCACGCACCAAAAACAAGCAAAGCCTTCTTCCTTCCAAAATCTTCCTAATTGTAGATTTTCGTGGAGCGCGATATCCTCAAATTTTACCGACATGATCGAGCGATGTTCTTTGAAGGCGAGTCCAGCAAAGCTATTGCTCAGGTTGACGCTTTCAAGCAGTAGTGTGTGAAAACCACGACCAGCCACCAACTCTAACAGATTTGAACCTGGTTGCAGCAGGAGTACGTCCGCGGCATCCACCCCCAGTTGAGAGATGGTTTGCCCCAATAAAATATTAAGTGTCAAACGCAGATCGTAACTGTTGGCAATGGCTTGATCCACAATGCGCATTGACTGCAAGTGTTCAAGACGCTCGGCGGTTTGCTCATGCAATTGCATTCTTTGCAAAGCTGTGCCGGTTATTTCTGACAAAGTTGCCAAAAGGCGGAGCTCATTCTGGTCGAGTTTACGTTCACTTGGCACAGAGATGATCATGACTCCCAATGTTTGCTCGGTGGTGCGGATCGGCAAACAGACTCCGCCCCAATTAACTGGTGTTTGACTGCGCGATGCGTCACGTAACTCAGAATCACTGGCAAACTCGTGCGAGATATGGGATTCGCCGCTGACAAATACTTTGCCTGCGATCCCTTCGCTGGCCTTGAGCTGAGGTTCGATTACCTGGGTCATCCAGCCGCGAGCAATGATTTTGTCCAGGCTGTCTGTGGTTCTATTATATAGTTCGATGGAACCATGCGTGGTATTCAATAGCGCCAAAGCCTCATCCAGCACGATCCCCAACATTTCCTTCTGGTTGGAGGAGACACGCAGAGCCTGCGAAATACGGTCGAGCGTTTCCAACTCCGATACGCGCTGTCTTGTCTCTTCAAATAGACGGGCATTTATTAACGCGCTTCTGGCCTGATTTGCCAGTGTGACGATCAGGTGTTCATCAGCTTCGCTAAAAACGTCCGGTCTTTCGTCTTCAATGCTGATCACGCCGACAATGTCTTCGTCCAATTTCATCGGAATGTATAGCCCGGAGCGCACACCGGGATAAGTTCCTATATAGCGCGAATCCACGCTCACGTCCCCCATTCTGACTGGCTGCCCTTGTTGAATAGCCCAGTTATTCATTAAACGGGTCGTCAATGTTTGAACATGTTCCAACTTGTCCATCGAATCAGCCTGACGGATGTTTAGCAATTCCAGTTTATTATCATGTGAGCGAAAGAATAGCATCCTCGCATTTTGCCAGCCCAGTTTTTCTTTCAACATTTCAAGGATCTTCTGTTCGATCTCTTTCGGATTTAGTAATTGACTGAGCGCCAACCCGCTTTGATAGAGCATCTCAAGTTCGGTCACACGTTGATGGATCCTTTCCTCCGCCTGCTTGCGTTCGCTGATGTCAACCATGATCACTGCAAACTGTTCTGCTTTTGGGCAATAGACCGAAATTTCAAAATGGCGGTCTGTCGCACTGTCGTAGTTTTCAAAATATGCAGAGCGCCCGGTTAATGCCACGCTGCCATAAACATCTATCCAATTCGGCTCGCTATTGGGCGTTATTTCAAGCGCGGTCCTGCCGATGAGATCTACAGCGCGAAGGCCGGTCAAGCGCTCGTAGAACGGATTAACTTCAAGGAAGCGATAGTCAATGGGGGTTCCGTCTTTGTCGCAGATGATCTCATGCAGTGCGAAACCATCGACCATACTGTTGAAGAGTTCGCGATAGCGCGATTCGCTTTCGCGCAGGTCATCATCTGCCTTTTTATGTTTTCTGCGCAGCATAGCCTGTTCGAGCTCACGCTCCACGGCTGGGATCAAACGCGCAAAATCTCCTTTTCTCAGGTAATCCTGCGCGCCAGCTTTCATCATGGCCACCGCGATATCCTCGCCCATCGTCCCTGAGACTATGATGAATGGAATATCCAACCCCGTTTCCTTTAAGATTGCGAGCGCGGCATGCCCATCAAATTGCGGCATGCTGTAATCTGAAATGATAATATCCCAGGCTTGTTTTTCCAGTGCCCTGCGCATCTGCTCCGCGGTCTCGGCCTGTTCAAAAACAACTTGATAGCCCGTTTTTTTCAACAAGCGCACGAGAAGCTGAACGTCGCTCTCCGCATCCTCCACGATCAAAACAGCGAGTGGGTTCGGAATTATTCCATTGATTTGTTCAGTCATTGTTCAACTCAGGCGATAATATGGAAGAGTTGTTTGAAGGCTCTTTATAAGCTACGACACTATTACGCCCATTCGCCTTTGCCTGATATAAAGCCTTGTCGGCGTTTCTGATCAGATCATCAATATCTGACATTTCATCTGTAAAAGCCGCTACTCCAATAGAGGCGGTAATTTTCAATATACCTTTGGTTTTCTCGAAAGAAATATTCTCTAGCGATTGACGCACACGCTCAGCCAGAAGAAGGGCTTCCTCCAGGGATGTGTTCGGCAAAAACACCGCGAATTCCTCGCCGCCCATCCGCCCAAGAATATCAATTTCACGCAGGCTGGCTTTCATAACCGATGAGACCTGCTGAAGTGCTAAGTCCCCGGTTTCGTGACCGTAGGTATCATTTACTTTTTTAAACTCATCAAAATCCAGCATTAAGAGTGCCAAGGGTTCAGCGTTTCGTTTGGCGCGTTTCACCTCGTCAGTGCTGCGTTGGATAAAAAATCTGCGGTTGAACAAGCCTGTCAGAAAATCCGTCATCGCCAGTTTTTCCAACTCTATATTCAAGATCCTTATTTTTTCTTCGACCGCTTTGCGGACAGAAATATCCTCGGTTACAGAGACGAAGTGTGTGATCCTGCCCAATGGATCGGTGATCGCTGAAATTGAAGCAAATTCCCAAAAAATATCACCATTCTTTTTGCGGTTAAGAATTTCCCCGCGCCATTCTTTTCCCGAAATTAGGGCATGCCAGAGTTCTTCATAAACCTTGATGGACGTCAAACCGGATTTCAAGATTCTCGGATTCCTGCCGAGAATTTCCTCTGAAGTGTAACCAGTAATCGTTGTGAAATTCGGATTAACATATTCGATCTTCCCGTCCACGTCAGTGATCATGATCGCCGACGGACTATGCGTCACTGCGCTCGAAAGTTTCCTCAGTTGGTCTTCCGCCTGTTTGCGCTCGGTGATATCCGAGATGACGCCATACCAGAGCGTGCCCCCATCATCCGTCCGCTCCGGTTGTGCTTGAGACCCGCGCCAACGCAGACCCTGGCGCGGGAGGATAACCCTGAATTCGCAATAGAACGTATCTAGAGTGCGCGCCGACTCCTGAATGGATTCGGCAACGCGGTTATAGTCGTCTGGATGCAGCCGCCCGAAAACCGGGGTGGCGTCTTCGCGCACTTCTTCGGGCGTCACTTCATAAATGTCATTCATACCGGGGCTTGAATATGGAAAAGCCGAACGACCATCCGGATTTAACCGGTATTGATACACAACACCGGGCACCAAACGGGCGAGGTTTGTGAGCAGATCGTGGCTCTGTGCCAGTTTTTCCTCCTCCTGCTTGCGCTCGGTGATGTCCTGAGCGATGCCTGTCAGGAAGACCGGGTTCCCACTCTCGTCGAGAATGGCATCGCCTGATCTGGCCAATATGTTCCGTATGGATCCATCTCCGAGGATAATACGATATTCAACTTGCTTTTTGTCTGAAAATGCCTTGGCGTTCGCGGGCAGAACAATATACAGATCGTCCGGATGAATCACCTTTTTGATCGCATCACCGAGTCGCCCGCTAAATGAATCTTTATCAAGGCCAAATATGCGGTACATTCCATCTGACCACGAAATTTCCCCGTTTCTAAGATCCCATTTCCAATTTCCCATGTGAGCGATCGCCTGCGCTTCGTTCAGTTCCAATACTGAAAGGCGATATCTTCTCTCGCTTTCACGCAGATCATCATCCGCCTGTTTGCG
>CAIWRB010000109.1 GCA_903914955.1 uncultured Chloroflexota bacterium
ATTGGCTAAGACGTTGTTCAACGATGGATCGTTCGCTGTTCGATGAAACAACAACTCCAACTATTAATAGAATGATTAGAATCAAACCGCCAATGATAATGATCCAAGAAGTCATTTTTGTCCTTCGAAATAGTCCGTCAGTTTTAATTTCATATGATCAGTTTGTCTACTATGATTTTAGCAAATCAGAAATTTGTTACCGATCGGCAGCTAAAATTCCAGTATTTTAATACCTATGCCGTTCGCCAATGCCAAAAATCGAAGGAGGCAGGTGAATTCCAGCGGATTCGATTTTGTCCATAAATTTAGGTCGCAGCCCAGTTGGCCGCGTACGCCCCACGATCCTGCCGTTTTCCATTCCAGTTTGTTCAAAGACAAATATATCTGTCATGGTAATGACATCCCCTTCCATGCCGCTTACCTCTGCGATCGTAGTAACCTTGCGCGTGCCATCACGCATACGCTCCTGCTGACAGATCACATCAACTGCGCCTGCTATTTGTTCACGGATTGCTCTGACGGGTAAATCCATTCCTGCCATAAGGCACATGGTTTCAATACGGGAAATTGCGTCGCGGGGGGTATTCGCATGAGCAGTGGTCATTGAACCGTCATGGCCTGTATTCATGGCTTGTAACATATCCAGGGTTTCACCGCCACGGCACTCACCAACGATAATTCGTTCGGGGCGCATACGAAGTGCATTAATAACCAAATCGCGAATGGTAATTTCACCTCGTCCTTCAATATTGGGCGGGCGGGATTCCAGAGTTACTACATGCTCCTGACGTAGCTGTAATTCGGCGGCGTTTTCAATTGTCAAAATACGTTCATCAGAAGGAATAAAACTTGAGAGTACGTTCAGAAGGGTTGTCTTTCCAGACCCAGTACCGCCAGAAATAATAATATTCAAACGGGCTTCTACACAGGCTTTTAGAAATTGAACAGCTTCGTTCGTGATGGAGCCAAATTGGATTAGTTGATCGATCGAGATCGGATTCCTTGAAAATTTACGAATGGTAAGAACAGGCCCGACCAAGGAAATTGGAGGGATGACAGCATTTACACGAGAGCCGTCTTGTAAACGGGCATCAACATACGGGCTTGACTCATCAATGCGGCGCCCCAAAGGCGCGACAATACGGTCAATAATACGCATCACATGTTCATTGCTTTCAAAAGTTATGGGTACCCGATGGAGTTTCCCTTTTCGCTCGATATAAATATTTTTGGGTCCATTGACCATAATTTCAGTAATGGTGTCATCTTCAAGCAAAGACTGTAGCGGCCCTAACCCAAGAATTTCCGCAGCAATTTGCTCGAATAATCGGGCACGCTCTGGCCGGGATAGGACAATATTCTCCTCGGTGAGGATTTGTTCGAATAAACCTTGAATCGTGCGCCGAACATCATCCGTCCTGGAAACATCCATGGATGGGTCAATTTCAGCCAACAATTTATTTTGAACGCGGGTTTTTAAATCAAAGTACGAACCAGCTTGTGGTGATGTAATTGGAGCGCTAACCCGTCTGGCTTGCATGGACGAAAGGCGAGAAGAATCCCCACCACCACTCCCACCACCAGGTTGACCTTCGCCGCCAGCTTTTTGCGGAAGAGAGGGAGTCCCCCCCGCGTCCTGCTGACCGCTACCCTGGCCCTGCTCAATACGCCGAAGCAATGACATGGAATAACTCCTTAACGTTTAACAGATGCTTCATTTTCAGATTCCAAAATATTTAACCGAGCCCGAACTGTCTCAGCCAGGGAAAAGATTCCTTTTCCTACAGGTTGAGATCTATTATCCAACATAAATGGAACCCCACGGTTGATTGCCGTAATGACAACTTTCTCATCGAGAGGGATCGTAGTGGAAATTTCATGTTTGAGGTTTTCGCTGACCCGTTCCGGTGTAATAGAAAAACGCTTATCGTATCTATTCATTACGAATATAATACGTTCCTTATTAATTGCCATCGTCTTCAATAGATCAAGGAATAAGCGGGCATTCTTAATGGCGGGTATTTCCTGTGTGGTCAAAACAATCACCACGTCACTAATATCAATTGTGGATAGCACCACATCCGTCAAAATAGAGGATGTATCCACTACTACATAAGAATACATTCGCTGCAAAAACTCCAATACTTTTGAAAATTGATCGGCAGAAACTTTCTCTGCCAACTCCGGACGTTGTGGTGCGGCAAGAATACGAACACCTGAAGCTTCATGTTTGATCAATATTTCTTCGACAACATCAGGCTCGAGATCATCTACACGCGGCGCAAGCTCCAGAATAGTATTCTTGCCTTGCTCATTGACGAATACTGCCACATCACCATACTGCAGATTTGCATCGACAAGTACGGTGCGTGTGTCTTCATTATTTAATGCGATAGCCAGATTGACCGCAATTGTGGTGCATCCAGTTCCACCTTTCGGGCTGTATACCGTTATGATCTTACCTTTTGAAATAGGCGCAAAACCTGACATCGAAACTGGATTGCCGGATGCGGTAGTGGCGGAATTACGCTGCTGGGCACCTTTCGTGCGTTCAATACGCGCCACTTCGCCAGCGCGTCGAATTGCAGAGATCAGTTCATCCCCCATCGGGGGTTTTTCCAAAAAGTCTCGCGCGCCGGCTAGCATGGCCCGACGCATATAGCGCGGGTCACCCTGCACAGACAAAATCACCACCTGAATATGCGGTGCTTTTTGGCGAATCTGCTCGGTAGCAGAAATCCCGTCAATGTCGGGCATGTTAATATCCATCAGAACAACGTCAGGATCCAGTTCTAGCGCGAGCTGGATACCTTCCTTGCCTGAGCGCGCAGTGCCAGTCACATCTACATCTGACTCGAACTGTAGTAGCTTACGAATATTCTCCCGAGTCTCTGCAATGTCATCTACGATGAGAACCCGAATTTTGTCTGTGGCCATATATATATTACATCCAGTAATTAAGAAAAATTATACTTCTATGAATTGACAACTCAGATCAATATTTTATTAAGGGGCAACCGGTACGGTATCGTTTGGCAATAACTGCGTCTTCAACGGATCGTATTTTAGATCAAATGCAGGCTGCATTGCATATGGGAGTTTCGCAGGAATGGGAATATTATATTGACTGAGCAGGAACTGCAAAGTTGATGCTTCGGTGGCCTGCCGCGCCAGATCGGTTGGGTTACGCAGTGTCATTGAA
>CAIWRB010000110.1 GCA_903914955.1 uncultured Chloroflexota bacterium
GCTTCTGAAGCATATTCAAGGAAGGTTGCTGCTCCACCAATTTCACACTCTTTGATAAAATGCTCGCGTTTGAAGCCAAAAACATCCATTGTCATTTGACAGCCTATCAGACGAACATCCAAATCCAAACAGACTTGGCGAAGTTCTTCAATTGAGGCAACACCTTTGTTTTCAAAGGTCTGTTTCATCAAGGTTGTGGCGAGGGCATTAAAACCGGGAACATTGGACATGATTAACTGGGGAATTGGCCAGTTAATATTTTGGAAACCATCGGGACCAAAAGGCATTTTCAGGGGCATGGCGGGATTCCCAACGGGGGTTACTTCTGCTGAAAGCTGTGGCTTGAGTAAGGTCAAACCATAAAAGGTAAAGAAAATTCCTACTTGCCAGCCCATCGAAGCAGCTGCGCTGGCAAGGATAAATGGTGGGTAAGCCCAATCAAGAGTACCCTTGCTGGCAATTAGCGCCAAGCGTTTCGGGGAGTTCGGGTCAGATTTAGACATGCTTTTTCTCCAAAAATATTACTTCGACCGGCGAATAAAGAACACGAACTTGCCATCTTCCTGTGTCGAACGCAACAGCTCATGTCCCGTCTGGCGACACCAAGCCTCCATATCAGAGGGTGCACCTGGATCGGTGGCAATCATTTTCAATGTTTGACCTACGTCCAACGTTTTTATCGACTTGGATGCCTTTACTACTGGCATGGGGCACAACATCCCCGAACAATCTAGAATCTGATCTACCTTGAAAACATCTACCATGTCTTATTTCCTCCTTATAAAGCCATCGATAATTCCCGCGAAGCGACGGCAGGGAGATTTCCAATCGCACGCGGAAGAGCCTTGAGAAAGAAATCTACTTCGCTGTCGGTAGTGAAACGCCCAAGCGTAATTCGCAAGGACCCCCGTGATCGCTCTGTATCCATGCCCATCGCCAGCAAAATATAGGATGGCTCCCCCGCATGATGTGAGCTGCACGCACTGCCCGTTGAAATGGATATGCCGTCTTCGTTTAGTAAAAGCATCAGCAATATTGCATCACTTTCATGTCCGGCTACCCCCAGGCAAATATGACCGGGCAAACGCTTGTAACGATGACCGATCAGATACACACCAGGAAGTTGTTGCGTTACGCCAGAAATGACCCGATCGCGAAGATTTTCCAACCGAATGGTTTCAGCGGACATTTCTGCCACTGCAATTTGTGCTGCTTTTCCAAAGCCAACAATAGCGGGAACATTTTCTGTGGCAGAGCGAATTCCTCTTTCCTGTCCCCCACCGAAAATTATTGGCTCCAGTTTAACTCCCTGTCGGATATACAACGCTCCAATTCCTTTCGGTCCATGCAGCTTATGTGCCGACATTGAGAGCAGATCAACAGGTATCGAATCCATGAATAGCGGGATTTTTCCGGCCGCTTGAACAGCATCAGTATGAAACAATGCCCCATGCGCCTTTGTAATTTTCGCTAACTCGGCAATTGGTTGCAGCGTGCCAACCACATTGTTGGCAGCCATTACTGAGACCAATCGCGTATTGGGTTGCAGGGCTTTTCGGAGCGATTCAGCTTCAACAATTCCCTCTGAGTTTATCGGCAAAAAAGAAATGGGATAACCAAGTTTTTGAAGATACTTGCAGGTTTCAAGGATGGCTGGATGTTCAAAAATCGATGTGATGATGTGGCAATCCTGCGGTTGATATTGCCTCGCCACACCGATGAGAGCCATGTTATCGGCTTCTGTGCCGCTGGCTGTAAAAATAATTTCATCCGCATTGGCATGCAATAA
>CAIWRB010000111.1 GCA_903914955.1 uncultured Chloroflexota bacterium
GTCCCCGGCGTAATCCTTATTGTTGCAATAACCCAGTTTAAAGAGGCTTTTTTTCGGGTTGTCAGCCAAACACAAAATACTCTTCAAACTTTATTAATTGAACGCACGCAGCTCGAGGACAAGGTCAGAGAACGTACCGAAGAATTAAATACACAAACAATACAATTACGTACTTCAGCCAAGGTCTCAAAGTTTGTCTCTGAGATTCAAGATATTCCTACCTTGATCGAAACTGCGGTACGGCTTACTTCGGAACAATTTGGCTACTACCATGTTGGATTATACATATTAGATGAACAGAAAAAAACCGCATTCCTTCAGGCGGCATCCTCTCCAACTGGGAAACAGCTTATCGGTCAGGGATTTCGCGTGGAGCCAGACCATCGAAATGTGATAAATCTAGTCATACAACAAAACCGTCCCATAATCTCCTCAGATACTGAGGATACAAATTTTTTCCGTGAGAACCACTTCCCCCTCACCCGCTCTCGAATGGTAGTGCCTCTCACCGTCCGCGGTGAAGTGATTGGTGTTTTTGATTTGCACTCTGATCAGCCGAAAGCGTTTTTACCTTCTGATACCGAAATCCTTACAACACTCTGTGATCTGATAGCCATCTCCTATGATAACGTGCGTCTCACGAACATATCGAATAATCTGGTTAATGAATTGGAAATCAACTCATCGTTCCAAGCCCAAAAGACCTGGTCCAAGTTTACCAGCCGCCAGAAACCAGCCTATCAATATACACCTGCCGGGGTACGACCTATTTTTTCTTTTGACAAAAAGAACATTAAGGATGGATTGCGTGTACCGTTAATATTGTATGGGCAAAAAATTGGCACTATAAATTTAGTAAGAAAAGGTGCAGTGACGGAATGGTCTACACGCGAGCGTGGTCTGGTGGAAAAAATCGCCCACCAGGTGGCGTTGGCCTTGGAAAATAGCCGCCTGGTGGAAGAAGCACAAAAAAACTCGTTACGAGATCAAATGATCGCGAATATTTCAACCCGCGTCCGCGAAACATTGGATGTCGAATCTGTTATCCGCACAGCCACTACCGAACTACGCAGAGTATTCGATCTAAAAGAAGTTGAGATCAGTATTGGGTCCAATCAAACGGATGGGTTGCCCGTCAGAAAAAAAACCAGTTCAATACGCACAAAGTAATTAAGATATACATCCAAAACTCGAGAGAAAATAATTCCGTGAATAAGAAACCAGTTTTTATCCAAATCAGTGAAACACAACGACATGCTTTGGTCGGCGTATTATTTGGATTTTTATTTCCTATCATTGGAACTCTTTTAAGATTAGCAGGTTCTCAACAACCACAAGATATTTTTGCTGTTTTGAACATACAACGAACAGATCCTCTTCTGTGGGTAATTGACAGTGCGCCGGTATTCCTCGGATTATTTGCCGGCTACGCAGGTCGAAAACAGGATATGCTTTTAAAAGGCAATCAGGAATTGAATGCTCGTGAACAGGAACTTATAAAATATCAATTAAATCTCGAGGAACGCGTGAAAGAACGTACTCGCGAGATCGAGCATCGCAGCAACTTGCTGAAAGCTGTAGCGGAAGTTGGTAGAGGGATTACTTCCTTTCGAAAACTCTCAGAACTTTTACAACAAACAACACATCTGATTCATGAAAATTTTGGCTATTATCATGTTGGCATTTTTATTCTTGATGATCGAAAAGAGTACGCAGTGCTCGCTGCCGCAAATAGCGAAGGCGGGCAGCGCATGCTGAAAAGGAATCACCAACTTAAAGTTGGTGAGATGGGCATTGTGGGCTATGTAACAGAAAATATAAAGGCCCGGATCGCGTTGGATGTTGGAACGGATGCGTTTTACTTTAATAATCCCGACCTGCCAGAAACACGCTCTGAAATGTCTCTGCCACTTGTAGCAGGCGGACAAATCCTGGGCGCATTGGATGTGCAAAGCATAGAATCGCTGGCATTCTCTGAAGAAGATATAGCAACTCTTCAAATTCTGGCGGAACAACTCGCTGTTGCTATCCAAAATGTAAACTTGTTTAGTGAGATCGAAAAAGCACTTGAAGCTTCCAAACTGGTCTATGGGGAGGTCAGTCGAGAGGCTTGGGAGAAGATTCTTCGAAATCAACCGCACACAAGTTTTCTAGCCACGTCGCCAACGACTGTACAAATTTACTCTGAGTTCCTAGATCCAAGCATCACAAAAGCTGTCGAAACCGGTGATATTATTATCGGGAACGACAATCTTACCATTAGCGTTCCCATCAAAGTGCGAGGATTGATTATTGGCGCAATTCGATTAAAAAAGAACGATATATCCGAAGCTTGGACGCAAGACGAGACCAATCTAGCGATCGCTTTATCGGAGCAGTTAAGCGCTGCCTTGGAAAGTGCCCGACTATACAACGAGTCACAACAACGCGCTGCCCGCGAATCTTTGGTATCGAATATTTCAGCTCGAATCAGCGCGGTTTCAAATGTGGACACCATTCTGCGTGAGACTGTGCAGGAACTTGGGCATACAATCGGAAACGTGGCTGTCACTTTTCAGTTACTGGACCAACCCA
>CAIWRB010000112.1 GCA_903914955.1 uncultured Chloroflexota bacterium
ACAGGAATGTCGTCCATTTGTTCTGTCATTACGTTTAGGTTTTCTGCCATCCAGATAGCTTATCGCATTTTTCTAAACCCGTCAAAATTTGACCGAACCATGAGTATGAAAGCTGTAAATGTTAAATTTCAGAGTCGCGCAAATTTCAGCAGCAAAATCTGGAGTCTATTATCCCGTCACTTTGAAAAGGTGTTTTTGATACTGGCAATACTATGCACCGGTTGTGCGCCGAAGATATCAACTCCCGCCATACTGCCGGTAACAGGTGGTGAAGCGCAACCAAATATCATCTTCTCACCCGATCAAATTGACTTTGGAATTCAGACATTGGGAACCATCAGCGCGGCTCAAACCGTGACCATACGAAATGATGGATCGACTCCGCTGTTGATCGATCGACTTTCGGTATCCGCTGGTTTTTCGATTTCCGGTAACTCCTGTCCACAGCAGCCAAATGCGGTCGCCAGTCAGGGAACTTGCAAAGTTGAAGTAGTTTTCATTCCGAAACTTGCCGAGAACTGGGTAGGGTATCTCCAGGTGAATTACGAACCTGCCCATGTAATAACGATGCAGCTCAAAGGATATTCACATTCGGAATTGAATTTTCTGGCGTCAATAATCCCTTGATGAAAGTACTTGTTTGTGAATCCATGAAAATTAGCTGCAAAAGAAAAGTACTTATCCGGAGGATGCCTTGAAAACCTTTCACTTTTTTTCGACTCTGATTCTTATGTTGAGCGTGCTGCTATCAGCCTGCAGTACTGCAGCCCCCTCGCCAACCCCATCCCCGGCAAACTTGACTCCGCCTCAATACCTTGAAGGTGCCTTGCAGTGGTTGCAAACCAACGCCATGTTGGGAAAAAACGTGGATTGGGCTGCGCTGCGAACCGAGGCTGCCAATCTGACTCCTGATCTAAAAACAAGCACCGACACCTACCCGATGATTTGTCAGGCACTGCGCGAATTACGTGATGGGAATACATGGATGCTGGTGCCCAGCTTGAAGACCCCAAATTATGGCGGTGATTACTTTACACTATACCCGGATCATAAAATTGTCACCTGGGTGCTGCCAAATGGCGCCGCTGATAAAGCCGGCTTGCAGGTGGGGGATATTATCCAGGAATCCAACGGCAAGGCTCCAAAGCCATACGATCCGGACAATCTCTGGCCGCCCTGTAATACAGAGCCACTAGATTCCAGTCTGCAGGAAAATCTGGTTGTACTGCGGGATGGAAAAGAATTGGCTATTACGATCAAGAAAAAAATGATGGAATATCAGGATCCGCTTTTACAGCCGACCGGGCGAAGAATAGACATTAATACCAGCGGGATTGGATATGTTGAGCTGCCTATGGAATCTGGCGGACACAAATCCTACCCTGGTGATGTGCAGCAGGTGATCAAGAAGCTGGATTCTAGCGAGACATGCGGCTGGATCATCGATCTGCGGCGCAATCCCGGCGGAGATATCTGGTCTTATATTGCTGCGGTCGGGCCGATCCTCGGCGAAGGTGAACTGGGCGGATTTGTGTACCTGGATGGGAAGCGCGAAGGCTGGGCGTATAACAACGGCGATGTGCTCTGGGCTGGCAACCGCCTTGGGGAGAGTGATTTTGGCGGGCCGATTTATAAACCAAAACAAGTGACTCCAGTTGCGTTATTGATCGGGCCTGGAACACTAGCTGCAGCAGAACTGCTAGTGGTGGCATTCAGCGGCCGTGCGGATCTGCGTACTTTTGGTGAACCAACATTCGGTTTGCCGACTCTGGTGACCCATGCTGAACTTAGTGATGGCAGCAGTGTATTTGTGAGCGGCGCGTTTTCCTATGACCGCAATAAGATCACATACGAAGGACCGATTACCCCGGATGTACCTGCCAGCACCGAATGGTCCCAGTTTGGCAGTGACCATGACCCGGCCGTACAGACTGCGGCAGCCTGGTTATCCACCCAGAGTACCTGCCAACCGTAAATTTTCAAATACCGTCAAAGGAGTTCCAAAATGAGAATGCATTTTCCTTCCGTATTGAACACCCTGCAATCTCTTGCCGCGCATTTTGCCCTTCCAGCTGTTGACCAAAAGGCCGTCGATAGGTCGGATGTACAGTCTGACACTTCGGATCAAAACGCTCTTGATAAAGAAATGGCTCCCTATGATGAAGTTATTAAAGATGACTTTGGAGAACCAAGGCTGCGATACCGCTCACATTACCGATCGATATTTCCGCACATGTATTAGAGTCTGCGGCAACCAAAGGAATCTATAAAATGAAAAAAAAGATTTTTTACCACACTGAGCTTCTTGATAATTCTTTCCATGTTCCTGGTCGTTCCTGTGTCTGCAGAAGGCATGGAGCGTAATACGACAAAGTCTGTTGCAGCGGCATACCATGGTCAAGGTATTAAGGTCCCAAAAGATCAGAACAGCGGGTTCATTCGATGTATTTTCAACAGAAGGATCATCTTCACCAGCCACGGCATTTACCTGAATTTCGGAAAGTCAGGCAAGCGTCACAACCTTTGCCTTTATTGATCGATGCCGCGGTTCAAGCTAAATCGCCGCTGGGAAATTGAATAAGACATGCATGCTTGATCTTTTTTTGATGGATGGTAGCATGCTGGCGAAATATGTTGATTTGCCTGCCATGCAGGCAAAGGATAAATATTTATGACAAATTAATTCCTAAAATTGCAAAGCAATCTATATCATCATATACTAAAACCAATCTGAATGGTTCATTCCACAAATAACTATGGAGATTAAAAATGAATGACGATCTTATTACTCTGTTGAAGGCCCCTTCAATTCCCAACCTGCATTTTCGACACTATCGAGGCGAGGGTGATCTGTCCAAAATGGTTCAAGCCCTTCAAGCCAGCTACGACACAGACAAGGTAGAACAAGTTTACACATTGGAAGAGATGAAAAACTCTTATGCTCATTTATCCAATTGTGATCCATATAAAGATTTGATCATCGCTGAAATTGATGGCGAAGTAATTGGATATTCTCGTGGAGCCTGGAACATCGATCAAAACAATGGGGGCTGTATATATTATTTTGGCGGTTTCCTTGCTCCACAATGGAGGCGCAAAGGCATTGGCTCGGCAATGCTGCAATGGATCGAAAATAGACTGCGTGAGATCGCCTCCTCGCACCCAACTGATCACGACAAATTCTTTCAAGTATTTCTATCTGAAACTGAAACCGCGCGGGCTGCCATGCTGGAAAAATCTGGCTATAGCCCAATAAGATATTTCCACGAAATGGTGCGCTCCTCTCTGGAGAATATCCCAGTCTTCGCACTGCCTGATGGGTTGGAAGTCCGCCCGGTACTTCCCGAACATTACCGTTTGATCTGGGATGCGGCAGAAGAAGCAAACATTGATCATTGGGGCTTCTCGCATTCAACGGAAGAGGATTATCAATGGTGGTTATCCGAGAAGACATATTTTCAAACACACTTGTGGCAAGTGGCTTGGGATGTGGAAAAAGAGCAGGTTGCCGGGCAGGTGCGAACCTTTATCAACAATGTTGAAAATGAAAAATATTCGCGCAAACGCGGCTACACAGAGTTTATCAGCGTCCGTCGTCCCTGGCGCAAACGTGGATTGGCGCGCGCGCTGATCGCCCGCAGCCTGCATGTTCAAAAGGAACAAGGCATGATCGAATCTGCTTTGGGTGTCGATTCTGAGAATATAAGTGGAGCGACTCGTATTTATGAAGATTGCGGCTTTGTGGTTGACAAGAGAAATCCGATCTATCGTAAACCTGTTAACACAGTATCGCATAATTTGGTAAATATATAATTCAATTTCCACTCACAATTATTGACAAAAGTTTACTTAATTATGAGACAAGCGATAGAAAATAAATATGATCCAACGCAAACGAAACACACTGGATGTACTTTAAGCTGGCAACCGCCTTGGGCAGAGTGATTTTGGCGGGCCGATTTTTAAACCAAAAAAGTGACTCCTGTTGCGTTATTGATCGGGCCGGGAACGCAGGCCGCAACAGAACTGCTAGTGGTGACATTCAGTGGCCGTGCGGATTTGCGTACTTTTGGCGAACCAACATTTGGTTATCCACCCAGGGTAACTGCCAACCGTGATGAAAGGGGAAATAAAGCATTCCTAAATTTTGATTTACCAAGAGAGGTCAACATGGATTTTCGCGATGTAGTATTAAAACGACGAATGGTTCGTAATTTCTCCGATGCCCCGATCGATCCAGATGTACTTGATCGTATCCTCGCTCTGGCCCGCCATGCGCCAAGTGCCGGGTTCACTCAGGGACAATCCTTCATTGTTGTAACCCGCCAGGAGATAAAAAACCAAATAGCAGAATTGTGCGGGGAACAAGAATATGTTGCTGAAGGTTTTGATGCTTTCATATCAAAGGCTCCTGTGCTTTTGATTCCCTGTACAAGTGAAGCTGCCTATCGCCGCCGTTATTATGAGCCGGACAAAATTGATGCGGAGGATGATGGCGCGGATTTGGGGTGGCCTGTCCCTTATTGGCATATGGATCTGGGATGTGCAGTGATGGTAGTTCTTTTAGCTGCTGTCAACGAAGGACTTGCGGCAGGCTTTTCCGGTGTATGGGATGTACCGGCTTTGCGCACGTTATTGAGAATTCCAGAGGAAGTCATGCCTGCCGGGGTTATTCCGATCGGGTATCCGGCACCGGATAAACTCTCTTCCTCCTTAAAGCGTGGGCGGAAACCGGAAAACGAATATGTTCATCGAGAACGTTGGGTAGAATCTTCCCTGCCAAAATAGATCCAAAACACAACGGATAGGTAAACGCCAGCGTCAACAATTTTCAAAATATTTATGCCCGAAAATCTTCTTGCAATCGATAACGGTGCCCAGTCCATCCGCGCTATTGTGTTCGATCCATCTCGACCCACATCAGACATATTCATCTTATTATGAAAGCCAATAAACCCATTACTTGCATTATTGTTGGTTGACGTGAAAAAATACCTGATATAAACTTTGGTTGAAAAATGAATTAATGGGAGTAATGCCCACAAAGGCCGGGCTGGTGGGCAATGGGAGATTTAATGAAAGAGGTGCAGAAATGAGGGAAGCCGGGCGAAAATTTTCACGTCAATCCCCCTCACCTATACAGCTACTGTTGATATTGGCGTCTTCGATCTTTGCCATCGAACTAATCATCCATTTTTTCCTCCTTTATCTACCTCTACTTGCCGAGTGGGTTCAAACACTATTAGACTCTATTCTCTTAGTAGCTCTAACCTTTCCTGCGCTCTACTATTTCGTGTTCCGCCGTTTGATGGTAGAGGTCACCGAGCGCAAACAAGCCGAAGAGGAAATACGGAATACGAACATCAGACTGCGCACCCTATCAGTGGCAACCGAGCAGAGTCCCGTTACCACGATGATCACGGATCTGGCGGGGAATATTATTTTCGTAAATCCAAAGTTTACTGAAATTACCGGTTACTCGGCTGAGGAAGTGATCGGTCAAAATCCGAGGATATTAAAAACCGATTACAAGTCGAATTCTGAGTATATGGAATTATGGGATACGATCCTTTCCGGGCAGATTTGGCGCGGGATTTTTAATAACAAAAAGAAAAATGGGGAACTCTATTGGGAATCCGCAACGATCTCCCCGGTCAAGGATGAGCAGGGTCGGATCACTCATTTTCTAGCGAACAAGGAAGACATCACAGAGCGCAGACAGGCCGAGCAAGCATTACGCGAGAACCAACGTTTTCTAGCTCAATTGATAGAGAATAATGGTGCGATCATTTTTGCAAAAGACCGCGAGGGCCGCTATCTAATTGTAAATAAAAAATGGGAGGAAGATCTTGGTATAAAACGTGAATTCGCGATCGGGAAAAAAGACGAGGATCTATTTCCTGGGACCACAAGCGCTGTACATCGTGAAAGCGACATACGGGTAATGGAAACCAAAAGCATTGTAGAAACTGAGGAAATAAATCAAGATATGTGGGGAAAGAGATTCTACATCACCGTAAAATTCCCATTGCTGGATGATAATAATATAGTCCAGGGACTGTGCGGTATCTCTACAGATATCACCGAACGCAAGCTATCTGAGAAGGCACTGCGTGCGAACGCCCTGGAGTTGGAACGCTCCAATAGCCAACTCGAGGTGTCGATTAAACATGCCAACGAACTTGCTGTTCGGGCTACACAGGCTGAAGAAATAATCCGTGAGAGTGAGATGCGCTATCGGGCAGTGTTTGATACAGCCAACGACGCCATTATCAGTGCCGATGGCGATGGAAACATCGTGGATTGGAACTCTGGCGCTGAGCGTATATTTGGTTATTCGAAAGCCGAAGTCTGCGGTCAACCCCTCAAGCAATTGTTACCAGCGCGCCACCAGGCCGGACATGTTTCGGGATTGGAGCGAGTAAAAGCTGGCGGAGAGAAACATGTCATTGGGAGAACTGTTGAATTGGAAGGGCTGCGTAAAGACGGCAGTGAACTTCCGCTGGAACTTTCCCTGGCAGAATGGCGGGCTGGTGATCATCTGTTTTTCTCCGCCGTCGTCCGCGACATTACCGAGCGCAAACGCCTAAAGGAAGAATTGCAGCAACAGGCTTCTACAGATGAACTCACGGGCATTTTCAATCGTCGTTATTTTCAACACTTGGTACTAGGCGAATTGAAACGTGCCAATCGTCTCAAACGTTCGCTGGCGGTGGTGTTAATTGATATTGATCATTTTAAGCATGTCAATGATACGTTTGGACACGCGGCCGGCGATCAAGCGCTGTTGGCTTTTACGAGGATATGCCGGTATAACATCCGGGAAATAGATCTGTTTGCGCGCTTTGGCGGTGACGAGTTCGCGCTGCTTTTACCGGAAGCGAATTTTGAACAAGCGTATGCAGTGGTTGATCGTATCCGCAAGGCAGTCACGACCCAGCCGATCGATCTGGATGGCAAACTGGTTTCGATCACCATCAGTTCAGGCATCACCAATTTGTCGGAGACTGAAGAGACTTTCGATAAACTCCTCAGTCAAGCCGATCAAGCCCTGTACCGCGCCAAAGAAGCGGGGCGTAATAAAGTTGTTGGCTACGGTCAAGAGTGAAAACAACGCATTCTATGCTGGCTGCTTTTTCATCCGCTCAGATCTGAGCAATAATATAAGGTCCCGCATCAAGCGTAAGAACTGATAAAAACAGGCTCCAAATTGGAGCCTGTTTTTATTTTTCAATACGTCTGGGCAATGTACTTTGCCATCTCTTCGGAGAACCAGTAGTTGGTGTGTGCTTTGGGGAGGATAAACCCAGCGTTCACGTGCTGGTCTAGGATCACATTTTTGGCGTTATCGTAAAGAGGCGCGACAGGCGCAGAGACCAGATCATCTTTATCCCAGAAGTTGACCCAACGTGGATTGGACAATCCGTCTGTACTGCGTAAGCCGATCATTTCAGTATCGAGTACTTCATCCTTGAGCAACATTTCGATGAGGGAATTAGACCGCATAGACAAGGGAGAAATGGGCGAGCCGAAGGTATACAGGCGACGCACTCGAATGCGGATATCTTCGGGGTCATCGGGGTTGCTGAGGTCTCGGGCTTTATCCATATTCCGTACGATCAAGCTGCTTTCACTTTTACTCCCGGGTTCGTCACTGCTCTTCTTGCCAAAGTAGTGATAAAGAAGATCGTGCGTGATCAAAGTACCGGCAGAATGTGCAAAGAAGGTTAAAGAAACGCGGGTTGATTTTATCCGCCCCAACTGCAGGAGCTTTTTTGTGATCTCGTTGAAGACATGGTTTCGTAATTCCTCTTCGCCATCCTGGGAAACATAATAGAAGAGGTCTATCACCCCAAAATAGATCAATTCCCGCACAGCTTTGTAGATGGGAAGCATTCCTGAATATTTGTCGCCCATGCTCTCACGGATGCGCGCATGCAGGATCTGTTCGGTCTGAGCAAGATATTGATCGTTGCCGGTAGCGCCGGGATATTGCCTGCCCCACTCCACGTAGATCGGTGTTTTTGAGAGGATCGGTTTCCCTATGGCTTCCAAATGCTTATTTACCAAACTTCGTAGACTTTCGTACTCAGCGATGTGGTCTGGGGGGTTCTCATCGGGCGAAATGCCATGAATAAAGATGGGGATCTCCAACCATTCGGTATGCGTTTTTGTTGGGCTCATTTTTTTTCTCCTATATATTAATAAATTGGAACCTGCTTTCCCCAAGTATAGACCAAATTACAGTGTTGGAAAAGAAGTAAAGATGGGCTATTTACAAATTAAACTCTTGCCTCGACCCATTCATCCACACGCACTTCGAGCACATCCAATTTCGGACTATAGGTTTACCCAATATATTGAAAAAATGAAAGAAGTACCCAGCACAAGGCTTGAAAGGGTATGTTGTAAGAATTGGATAATTCCTCTCATCTTTATCTAAGATAGTCGCTTTATATTTGTTTTTCAGGTATATCACTACCCTTTGGCGATCTAAAAATTGAACGAATCTGCTGTGTACGCCCTTCCTCCAAATCTAACGGGAAAAGCGCATGAACGAATCATCTGCATCACGATTTGAATTATGGCGGGGCCGCATCAAAGGAGTGCTCACGCGTTTACAGCGCGGACTGCCTTTCGGCTCTGGCGTTTTAGCTGCGCTTCTAGCTTTCCTTTTATACAATATCCTCTTTATTAAACCAACTCAATTGACGGTCAGTGACGTGAAAGATTCTGTTGCCAGCGCGATGGCATCAGCTACGCCCCCGGCGGCATATTCTGCGAATGTGTATCAGATCATTCGTCCGTCACTGATACTGATTCAGGTGGAGGAAACCCATAAGAACGCTAAAGCTGATTACGGGCTTGGAAGCGGCGTGGTCGTCGACACGTTTGGAAATATCCTGACTAGTCTGCATGTTGTTGATGGAGCTACCCAGATCAAAGTTACATTTGCAGATGGCAGTGAATCAGAAGCGGTAATTGTCATCAGACAGCCAGAGTATGATATCGCAGTGATCCAGGCATTGGATACACCGCTTTCCCTTATACCTGCCGTGTTGGGAAATCCAAATTCAATGCGGGTTGGGGACGAAACTTTTGTGGTGGGGAATCCATTTGGCTTATATGGCTCGATGAGCGCAGGCGTGATCTCCGGCTTTGATCGCGTTTTTGAACTTCCAAATAGCAATATTAATATTCACGGCATGATCCAGGTGGATGCAGCCATTAACCCCGGTAATTCAGGCGGACCGTTGTTGAACCGTGATGGCTATGTCATCGGAATTGTTACGGGCATCATAAATCCCACGAAGGATAATTTTTTTGTTGGCATTGGCTTTGCCGTGCCGATCATGACCGCGGTTGGAGCAATGGGCTCTCCGCCGTATTAATAGATAAACGATTCTGGCTGCCCAAAATGTCGAGAGCAATCTTTATTGTAGAGTGAAACATAAAAAGGAGATGACAAATGGATCAGAACTTAAATAGCAAGCTTCCAATGGAACGATTGTTGTATGAGGTAAAAAAGGTTATCGTTGGACAGGATCATTTGTTGGAACGCCTGATCGTCGCATTGCTGGCTCGCGGACATATCCTTGTGGAAGGTGTGCCTGGCTTGGCGAAGACCTTGGCGATCAAGACCCTGGCAGATGGGATCGGCGGCGAATTCAAGCGCATCCAATTTACACCCGATCTTGTTCCAGCTGATCTGATCGGGACTCGCATTTATAACCAAAAGACGGGCGAGTTCAATACTTCCCTTGGTCCTGTTTTCACTAATTTATTGTTGGCTGATGAGATCAACCGCGCGCCCGCCAAAGTGCAGAGCGCGCTGCTGGAAGTGATGCAGGAAAAACAAGTGACTATTGGCCGCGAGAGTTTTAAAGTACCAAATCCATTCCTTGTCCTTGCGACCCAGAATCCGATTGAAACGGAAGGGACGTATGCTCTGCCCGAAGCTCAAGTTGACCGCTTCATGCTTAAGGTGTTGGTTGGTTACCCATCCCCGACAGAAGAGTTTGTCATCGTTGAGCGCATGACAAGTGCATTATTCGAAGCGCAAAAAATAATAACCACCGATCAACTGATCGAGCTGCAAAAAACAGTCGACCAGGTTTATGTAGACCCGATACTGATGGAATATGCCGTGAAGATCGTCACTGCCACACGCAAGCCAAAGGAAGTAGGTATCGCTGATTTGGAGCGCTACATCATGTTCGGCGCGAGTCCGCGCGCTTCCATCAATTTAATCCTGACTGCGCGCGCTCTGGCATTTGTCCGCGGGCGGAATTATGCGCTTCCACAGGATGTTCTCGATATGGCGCTGGATGTGATCCGCCACAGACTGGTACTAACTTATGAAGCTCTGTCCGATAACATAACCAGTGATGACTTGCTGACAAAGATACTTGATCGTATTCCCGTTCCCGTGGTGCCACTGAATGAACACTTTAATATCCGAGCCAACGCCTGAGCGCATCCTGCATCGGCTGGACTGGCAGGTCATCCGCAGGCTGGATGGTTATCTGCAGGGTGACTATCGCAGTCTATTCTATGGCTCGGGTGTAGATTTTGCCGATCTTCGCGAATATCAACCTGAGGATGATATTCGATATATTGATTGGAATGTCAGCGCGCGCATGAATACGCCGTACGTCCGCAAATATATAGAGGATCGCGAAGTAATCGCCTGGTTTCTGCTTGACCTTAGTCCCTCCGTGGATTTTGGCAGATTGGATCATCAAAAACGAAATGTATTAATTGATTTCGTCGCCACGCTTGCAAGGATATTAACCCGTCACGGGAATCGTGTCGGAGCGATGATGTATGGGAGCAAGCGAAGCGTCCAGCACACGGTCCCGGCCAGAGGCGGGCGCAATCAAGTTCTGCGCATCATCAATGATCTTTTGAAACAGCCGCATCAATCACAAGGCGCCATCACCGATCTGGCTCCATTGTTTAATAGCGGATTGAACGCCATAAAAAAACGTTCGCTTGTATTTGTAATTTCAGATTTTATCAGCGCAGCGGGTTGGGAGAAGTCGCTCAATTTATTGAGCCAGCGCCATGAAGTGATTGTGATCCGCTTGTGGGATCCGCGCGAAATGGATTTGCCTGATATCGGTACGGTCATCATGGAGGATTCTGAAACGGGCGAACAGTTGTATGTGGATACGCATGATAAAAAATTCCGCCAGCGTTTTCATGAATACGCTTTGCAGCGCGAAATAGAATTGAGTGAGACATTCAAGCGCGCGGGCGTGGATGCGCTGCCGCTCTCGACCGATGAAGATCTCATCCGCGCGATCATGCGTTTTGCGGCGATACGTCGCCAGCACCGGAAGTAACCATGTCATTTATCTGGCCTGCATTGCTCTGGTCCTTGGTAATAATTCCACTTTTAATATTGTTGTATCTTCGCATGCAAAAACGACGCGGCCAATATGCTGTGCGTTATGGAAGTCTTGGATTGATCCAGCAAGCCTCAGGCCGCGGAGTTGGTCCGCGCCGTCATATTCCCGCGCTATTATTTTTGATCGGACTGACGATTCTATTCGTTGCATTGGCCCGTCCGCAAATGGTGATGGGGCTTCCCAAAGTGGAGGGCATCGTCATCCTTGCATTCGATGTTTCGGGAAGTATGTCCGCTGATGATTTTGAGCCGACAAGATTGGAAGCTGCAAAATCCGTCGCAAAAGATTTTGTGGCGCGACAACCTTCCACAGTACAAGTTGGTGTCGTGGCATTCAGCGAAAGCGGATTCTCGGTCCAATTGCCGTCGAATGATCAGGCTGCGATCCTTGCCTCAATTGACCGTTTGCAGCCTCAACGCGGAACTTCGCTGGCGAGCGGGATCATCGTCTCGTTGAATACGATCGCGACTATGACCGGGCAGGATCAGATTCTCAGCGCTGATTCACAACCTGCTGCTCCTGCGCCGAAAGCTGCGGCGAATAATTCCGCGGTCATTGTCCTGCTGACTGATGGCGAGAACAACTCGAATCCCGACCCACTGGCCGCGGCGCAGTTTGCCGCCGACCGGGGTGTGCGCATCCATACGATTGCGATCGGCAGCGTGGAAGGTGTAAATCTGAAGGTCAATGGATTCACCGTCCATACAAAAGTGGATGAAGCCGCCCTCCAAAAAATTGCCGGGGTCACGGATGGTCTTTATTTCAACGCTAAAACAGAAAAAGATCTGCGCCAGATATACGAAAGCATTGAGCCGCGTCTTGTAGTAAAGCAGGAAAAATCGGAGGTAACTGCTGTGTTTGCCGGCCTTAGCACATTGATCCTGTTGGTCGGCGGCATGTTATCACTTCTTTGGTTTAGCCATATACCGTGACGGTATAAAAGAGGTTGCTATGAATTTACTTTGGCCTGCTTTTCTTTATTTATTGATCTTGATCCCTTTGATGGTTCTTGTTTATACTTTGATCTTGCGCCGCCGCAAGCCTTTTGCTGTGCGCTTTTCAAGTTTGTCATTGATACGTGCAGCGCTTCCGAAACAATCTCAATGGCGGCGTCATTTTCCCTTTGCCTTATTTCTAATCGCATTATCCAGCTTGACCGTTGCCCTAAGCCGGCCGGTCTCAACCATCACCGTCCCCGCTTCCAACGCGACTATTATTCTGGCGATCGATGTTTCGAGAAGCATGTGCTCCACCGATATTTTGCCCAGCCGCCTGGAAGCCGCCAAAACCGCAGCACTAAAATTCGTTCAAACTCAAAAAGGAAATACACAGATCGGCGTGGTCGCATTCGCCGGGTTTGCGGCAATAATCCAACCCCCCACAACGGACCATGCTCTGTTGGAAACCGCCATTCAAAATTTAACCACTGCACGCAGAACAGCAATTGGGGAGGGTATTCTTAAATCCCTGGATGCGATCGCTGAAATAGACGATAGCATAACCAGCCCTTCTTCCGGCGTTGAAGCAGCACCCCTGCCAAAAGGGGAATACATACCGGCCATCGTTGTCCTGCTTACCGATGGAGCCAGCAATACAGGAATACCTCCGCTGTTGGGGGCGCAGCAATCACTAGATCGGGGGGTCAGGGTTTATACCATCGGGTTTGGCACAACCAACAACACAACCATCCCAAATTGTGGATTTCAGATTCAAAACAATGATCAGTTTGGTGGATCATTTGGCGGGGGTGGCGGCGGATTCCGCAGGGAGATTGACGAGGAAACTCTCAAGCAGGTAGCGGATCTGACAGGCGGCTCTTACCATCTGGCCGCAAGCGCAACAGAACTGCAGGATGTCTTCGAGAATCTTCCGACACAGCTGATGACGGTCAAACAAACCAGAGAGGTCAGTGTCATCTTTGCAGCCATTGGCGCTCTGTTTGTCTCGCTTGCAATTGCACTTTCGATCCTCTGGCATCCCCTTCCATAAGGTCGCAGGATACTTACATATTTTTAAAAAATAGGTATTATCGGAAATAATCCACAAACAAGGAACAAGGAGAGTAAATGCTAGATACTGGTATGCAAGAAACCCTCGACGATCAAGGAATATCACGGCGTGACTTCCTGAAATTTTGTTCCCTGATGCTTGGGGCACTGGTATTGCCTCGCACTTTTGCAAGCAAGGTCGAACAAATGCTTGCTGAGTCGAAGGACACTCCTTTTAATCCCCAACAATACTTCCAATGGCAAAATGAATATTTATGCAAAACCATCTATCCTATGCGGGAAGTAAAGCTGCGTGACTTTCTAATAAATTACATGGAAGTTGATGTCTGGTCGCAATACAAAGGCAAAGATATCAATACCTTGAATAACGAAGTGGATGCATATAAAAAAACCTGGGAATTAAACGCAGCTGCGGCACAAAAAGAATATACTTCGTTGCGCGATTATTTTCTACGAAGAGATGTTCGTGAGGATTATTTTCCTTTTCAGCCAATCGATGAGGTGGAACTGACCGAGATCAACACCCTCCATGATTTATTCGCGCAGAACTGGCCCAGGGATATCCGTGGTGAGCGGAGTTTTGTGGAACGCATGAACTCCTACTGGGTTATACACCGTGATGCGGTCAAGGATAGGATCAAAGCACTCAGGCGCAGGCACGAAGGGATGCTTACCACCCATTCTAAATACGTGAGTGAGGGCAAGCTATTGGACGCCCAGGAATCCATCACCTTGCCGATGGCTGAGCATGAGATGGATCAATTGCGAGCTTTCCTCGCCACGTACAACAAAATCGAACAGGTCAAACTGGCCTGGTACAATCTTTCCAAAAATGACCCGAACTTCAATACGCCCGAAGCGGAGTTCATTATCAAATTTCCCTCCGACCGCAAGATTTCCATACGGGATCTTGCCCATTGGAAAGTCGATGAATACACAAAATCCATCTCCAAAAAGAATCAATATGAATTATTGGATCTGATAAACCAACGCTTCCAAAAAGAACCGCAGCGATTCCCTCAATGGCTGCAATACATGGTTGTGCATTTTTCGGGCATGCGCTACGCCAGCGCGCACGGATCATGGGTCGACCCTGGGGATTTAATGATCCGTTTACGGGTATTTGATGTCGAGCGTGAACTCAAGGGCCTTGACGATTCGGAAATCGTAAAACGCTGTAAGGAAAGAGTAGAGATATACGAATCAACTGGCGGGACAGACAAACCCAAACTCGCGCTCGCAACAGAAAAAGAGTGGAGGGAAAAAATCCTTCTGCATATGACAATGGTCAAGGCAAACGGACCGAAGACTCGCCGCGCTGGTCTCATCGACCTCCAAACGGATGAAGTTATTTATGAGATCAAAAGTTTATCCAGTGATGACGTATTACAGAAATTAATGGAAATGAAAAGCACCTTCCCGAAGTGGGCGTGGAAGGAGATCGTCCGGTTCACGCCGCTGCGCGTGACAGAGGTCACAGATCTCGATTGGGAAAAACATAACCCGCAGGAAATGGAAGAGCGGAATGCGCAGCAAAGCAATGATTTGCGCTCTGTCATGGACGCGTGGGAGAATCACAATCCAGGCGCGTGGCGCGATGAACATGGACGTACTCTCGAATTGATCGTCACACGAGCGGTCTGCAACGAAGTCGCCGAGCATTGCCAACACCTCCGCGGACACCTACCGCCCGGCGGATTGGCGGCTAGACCGAAGTGGTATGTCACAAATGAGAAAGAGAACAAATTTCCTGGCGCATATTATGTCAAGCCGACATCTGAAAAAGATTACATTCAAGGCGCGAGCATTCTGTGGTTACGATTTATCAGTTTTTCAATATCAAATCCTACGCAGTGGCAGATCGCAAGGTGGATTGAGACAAAACAAAAAATTGGCTTGCTGCCTGCAGAGTTCAAAACAAAGAATGCGAAGAGTGGTGATTGGTTGTATAAGATCAACGACTTGATCACCCGCTCTCGCACGACCATTACCCCTGAAAAACTGAAAAAGGTCGAGACTCAATGGCTGCGTTGGATACACGAAGCGACAGTGGCTGAGGTTGCGGAAACCGCCGACGGCATGATGGTCATCACGTACGAAACTGCGCTGCCTGGTGGCGATAGTGCCAAATCTGCTGTCGGGACGTTTAAAATTCCGTTGAACTGGCTGCTCATAGACGGCACGGAAGATCAATACAATCGCTCATTTGTAGGATATATCCCCGAGGGTCAAGTTTCCCATGAGCATCTGAAAACGATGTTGGATTGGAATAAGATATTCAGAAAGTAATCCGTGCAAGCAAGGACTGTCCCGCAGAATAAAAATTTGCGGGATTTTTTTTCGCCCTTTATTTGGGTTCGTTGATTATCAGGGTTTTGTTGTGGAATACCATTCTCGTCGAAAGGATGTATTGCTTGTGCTGGCTGCCTGCTTCATCCCCCAGTTTTTTCTGGGATGATGCGTAATTTCGCCTGACAATCCAGGCAACTCCTTCAAATATTTTTGCTTCACAAATCCAGCCGGATCACCTAATTGGTTAGCACAGGACTTCTTTACGGCTCCGATCCAAATTCGTCATTATTCCTTATTGAATATCGGTCTTGAATGCCTTATACTCATCACAACATAACTTCTATATAATCGGTGGTATTTGTGGTTTTTATCACGGGGTAATTGACCTTCCATGTGTAAAGGATTGGAGGTTCGGACAATGTTCAAATTTTTTCCCGGTTCAATAAGATCATCCCTAAACCAAAGGAATCTAGTTCTGCGCTGGAACAGTATCATGCTTACATTGGTGCTGGCGCTTATCATCAGTACCGTCAATCCTGCGCCAGCAGTTCAAGCAGCCCCGTCTTGGTCAACGGAGCTTCACTTTTCTATGTTGGCTAGTAAAAATGGGGGTTCGAAACCGGTATGCGTCGGAGAGCTTGTGACTATCGAAGTTCTTGTCTTACGCCTGAAGGTGGTAAATGGGGTGAGTGAGGCTCCAGAGGCTATAACGGGGATCTCAGTTAATGGAGTGGTCGTAAACACCGACATTGGACAAATTTCACCGCCCGAAAATACAACCCATTGGGCTAGTGTTATTTACCCCGGCGCGGCTGATTTTGTTTTTACTGCAGAAAAACCCGGTGAGACCATTGTCGCTTTCTCTGGGATGATCGTGCATCCTGGTTGGTTTGGAACGAATTGGGGAGGTAGTTCACAGATCGTCTCCGACCAGGTAGATGTCAGGGTCATTCCCTGCAAGTATAAGATTAAAGCGACCTCACGCTGGAATAACAACGTTGGCGGTACCTACCTGGCGATGATGGATGAAACAGAGTTTAGGGCGGATGCGGAAGGCCGCTACCTAGGTTCGGCCAACGTGAACTGGATTGGCACCTTTATGATGGACTCATGTCCCAAAGAATACACAATTCCATCCGGGCAAACCGACCTGACCGGCGAGGTAAACGATAACGGCCAACTGTTAGCTACTTTAACCTACCAGCCGGTTGCTGTAACCTTTAAGGGAGCCTGTGGAAACCTAAGCGGATGGGATAACTTTCAAGTCTCCCAAGATCCTCTGCGTTTCAGCCTGCCTCCCTCCGGTGGCTCATTCGCATTACAGCAATTCCTCATAGGCAGCGGGGAAATGGGCATTTTTGACGGTTCTGTCTCCATAGTCGTGATCCCACAGGAAGATGAGACAGCAGCGTTCAACCCAGGCAACCGAGTAGGGGATAACGGCTTTCCATCTACCTGGGCGGCAATGCTCTGGGATAACCTCCCATGGCTGTACGACACTATGCTGGTTGTTCACTAATGGCGACATTCAAGCGAAGGAAGAGACTCGTCATGCGCTTTATCTTAATAATTGGAGGTTTGTGCCATGTTTAGTAATTCTTACAGATTAAATAAATTATCCGCAAACCCGGCTCCACGCTGGCGAAGTCTACTCCTTTTAGTGGTGCTAGTATTCACGATCGGAATTGTAGTGCAACCGGTATTGGCTCAAGTAATCGACCCGGATGTAAGTGTTAAAACCGTGTTGGAAACCAGTATTCCAAAGGATATCTGCGTCGGCGAGTATGGCGCTATCAAGGTGAGGGTGGTACGCACCCTCACCGAAAAAGCAACGAATTGGAAAGTTCCCATTTATAGGACTGGAGTTGAAGTCAGTGCAACCGCGAAGGATCCAAGCATTGTTAACCTGCTTCAGCTAAGAGGAGTAACCGGCTTTGATCCTGATTTGCCAGGCGAGATCGAATTTGAATTTCTCGGAGAAAAGTCTGGGACGACCAGTATCGACTTCAAAGCCCCGGTCGACAGGCTGCCAGGCGAGGTATTCATAAATAATGCTCGTTCCTATGATAATTACGTTGATATCACGGTGTCGGTCAATGTGATCTCCTGTGATTTTGAGTTCGCGGCAAATTCAACTTTTCAAGCGCCGGGCATAAAAGTCCATGCAGTAATCAACAAGCTGTTGCTCAAAGCGGATGCACAGGGCCAATATGTACGCACGGCAAAAGTCCACTGGGTCGGCTCCTGGGCAACGGATCGATACGTTGTAAATGGGCAGACTCTTACATGTAAACATAATTTTTCTGCTCCAGACAGCGAGGCCAACATAACCGGCGAGGTCAACGACAGCGGAAAACTTGTGTTGTATGTATCCTATCAGGCATCCTCGGGTAATTGGAACATAGATTGTGGCGGGCCGATAAAGACACGTGATTTAATCAATTTGAATCCGGGGGTTTATCAAGGTCCGCTGAGGATCGACGTGCCTGTTAGATCTGGATATAGCGATAATCTGCGTCAGGATATCGAAACATTACCCGGTGAAGTACTCATCGCCGTGGTCCCGCAACATTCCGCTAACGGCCAATGACCTTGGCATCAGGTTGTAAATGATGAACTTCATTAAATACTGGTCAAAGGCAAAATTGTGGTGCTGCCTGCTTTGTGTCAAGAGTTATGGTTAGGTATAGGAGAAACCTTATGAAACTTTTATTATCCAAACGCTGGGCGACCGTCCTGCCGATCCTTACGCTCTTGTTGGTTTCGTTAGCATGCAAGTTTCAGGTGGGCGCCCCATCAAGCGCCGCACCGACGATAGAAACACCAGCTTCAGATAATTTGACTGGTGAAGGCAACCTGGTCTTCGGACCCGGCCCATTCAATTTTCCAGACACAAAATCAGGCCTTGCAGATTTAGCCAGCTATAAAGCCATGCTGGTTATGTCTTTTAATGGAACCGAGGCAGGACAACCCCGGCAATGGTCGAAGACCTATATCATGTTGAACACCAAAGAACCGGCAGCACACCAATTGACGATCGAAAAAACTGGCAGCCTTCCTGATCTCGATACGGTTTTCATGGCGGAATCAAATGGGGCTTCCTATGAACGGCATGGAGAAAATGACTGCATCGCGACCGTGATCGATGAAGAGAATTCACTCATTGCGCGAATGGAACCGGTTGGATTTCTGAACGGTGTCATTGGCGCGGACGAGGCGGGCAATGGAACTATCAACGACGTAGCCGCGAATCACTATACATTTGATGAACGCGCGTTCGGTCAATTGAACATCGCTCAATCAACGGGTGAGATATGGGTTGCAGCGGATGGAGGTTATATCGTCAAGTATTTGCTAACAACAAAAGGCAATGCTGATTATTTCGGCGAAGGCATCGAAGGCACATTAACATGGGATTATGAACTAACCGACATCAATCAAACGCTCACGGTCACCCTACCCGACAACTGTCCGGGCGGATTGGTGAATGCTCCACTTCTGCCGGGAGCATCCAACATCCTGAACATGCCAGGCATACTTACATATGATACGGCCGCGAGTCTGGCAGATGCCGCTGCGTTCTATCAAAAAGAAATCCCAACCCTGGGCTGGGAACTCGTAGGTGAACCCAGCATTACTGATTCATCCGCGCTATTGGACTATATCCAAGGTGACAAAACGCTGACCATTATTATTACTTCCGATAATATAAAAACAGCAGTTAACATGGTGCTTGGAAAATCCCAGGATACCGTTCCTTTGCCCTGATATCTCGGAGATTAAGTTTTACGGTCCCTTCACGCCTTGCATGCGTAGATGAATTATCTTGATACCCGCATTATTCAATGCGGGTATTCGGGCGTGCATCAATTACTTAACATCTTGGTTCTCTGGGAGTTGCCGTGATAAAGCCATATATGGGGGTCACGATGCGAACAAGGAGTAACCTTCTAAATCTAGGT
>CAIWRB010000113.1 GCA_903914955.1 uncultured Chloroflexota bacterium
CTCGGAGGTTTGGGATGTAGTAATTTCTCGCCCGTTGAAAATAACTCAGGGACGTATTTTGCGAGCGCGCATGCCTTTGATGTTCATAGTGACCCTCCTTTTATTTGTCGAAAATAATCACCACGTTAATCCGCCGGGATGATGTTCATGTCTGTTATGGCTATTTTAATATTCTTAAGATTTTCGAAACTTAAATTTGAAACATCCAGGCCATACTTTTCAGCGGCACGTTCAAATAAGGCGTGATAACCAGCTTTTATCATGGCGTTCCAATTTAAACCGAGCAAGTTTGAAATGCTACGGATTGCTTCCGTATTTTCGCCTTCGATCTCAATAAATTCGCCATAAGGCAATTCGTCCAACATGATATGGACATTATTTAATTCATATGTTGAACGGAACTTTTCATAGAATAAGACAACTTCAAAGCCGATCGCTTCTAAAAATTGTTTGGCGATATCGAAATCCCCGACTTCAAACTCAAGCTCTTTGCGTCCCATGACCCCGCCTGTTGTTTCCACGCTTGGCCCTTTGAATGTGAAGCGGGCTTTGTCATCCTGCCTCAAGCGGAGAACTTGACTTCTGTTTCTTAACTCCCTATTCAGCCTGTCGAAACGCAGGTTGACTTCATGCACGCGCGGTTGAATCAAATGCGCCTTCAATTCCAAAAGGCGCACTTCCATCTTTTTTAAATCCCTTACATGGAACTTGGCTTCGATTTCCTGCCCATTCATGGATTAATGCACGCTCAATAAAGTTTGCTTTTGTTCCACACTTTCGCCGGCCTTCACGCGGACTTTTCCGATGAGGCCATCGCGTGGAGCTTTGAGCTCATTCTGCATCTTCATCGATTCAAGGATAAGCATTACTTGTCCCTTTGTCACTGGCTGACCTTCTTCGATAAGCACTGCCACAATTAGCCCGGGCATGGGCGCTTTGAGATGGAATTCGCCGCCTTCGGTGACTCCTCCACCAGCCGCGGCTCTCAGTCGTTTTTCACGCTCGTCTTCGATCTTGACCTGATACTGCTGACCACGAATCAGCACTTCCCAATCTTCGTCACCTTGGTAAACGAAAGACTCATAAGATTTGCCATCAAGGATCAGGGAGAAGACAGGCTGTCCACTTACCGCTTCAAAATCAACTTGCAACAGGCGGTCAGCGATGCGAACGTGATGTTCATCCACGACTTCGATCTCAAATTCTTTATCATCAATTGTTGTAATATATTTCATGCTTTATCCTCAATCGCCAATTGTAAATCGGGTCTCGATACGCCCTCGAAGAATACTCTGGCTACTCGACCACCAATAATCGTAAATCGTCAATCTAATATGGTTCTACCGATGCATGCGTTCCCATCTTCCGACCCACTTCCAGTTTGACGTGTCGCGTTCGTTGCGTTGTACTCGCTGCGCAGATAATTCACTTTGTTGATGAGCAACCAACGTTGCGAGAATAGCTGCGATCTCCGAATTGGCGGCGCGTGATTCAATCGCGTCATCCATCGAGAAACGTTCCTCCACAAAGCGCGTGTCAAATTGACCGCCCATGAAGCGATGCGAATCCATCAGCGTTTGGTGGAAGGGAATATTTGTCCGCACACCAACGATGCGATACTCTTCCAGTGCGCGTCGCATTCTCAAGATGGCCTGTCCGCGTGTTTCACCCCACACGATCAGCTTTGCGATCATCGGATCGTAGAATGGTGTGATCTCAAAGCCGGGGAACACGCCTGTGTCAATTCGCACACCAGGGCCGGTGGGGAGCAGGCTGTGTGTGATGCGCCCAGTGGAAGGCATGAAATTATTGAAAGGATCTTCAGCGTTGATGCGACACTCGATCGCATGACCATTTTGTTTGATCTGTTCCTGGGTGTAACTCAATTGTCTTCCGCGTGCGATGCGAAGTTGTTCTGCAACAATATCGACGCCTGTGACCATCTCTGTGATGGGATGCTCCACTTGCAGGCGGGTGTTCATTTCAAGAAAATAAAAATTACGTTCCTTATCCACTAAAAATTCGATCGTACCGGCGTTGACATAATCCACAGCCTGCGCGGATTTTACGGCGATGCTTCCCATTTTTTCGCGCAGGTCATCGTCAAGAAATGAGGATGGAGATTCTTCCAATAGTTTTTGATGACGCCTTTGAATCGAACATTCACGTTCACCCAGATGGATCACATTCCCAAACGAGTCAGCCATGATCTGAAATTCGATATGGCGCGCGCCTTCGACTAATTTTTCCAAATAAACATTTCCGTCGCCAAAGGAGGATTCCGCTTCGCGTCTCGCTGACGCAAGCAGGGTCGGCATTTCCTCAAGGTTTTTTACTTCCCGCATACCTTTTCCACCGCCGCCGGCAGTGGCTTTGATTAGCAATGGGAATCCGATTGACGGAGCGGTACCGAGCAGATCATCATCTGTCATGTTGCCTACGGCTTCCGTGCCTGGTACAACCGGTATGCCCGCTTTGATGACGGTTGCGCGTGCCTTGCCCTTATCTCCCATCGCCGCAATGGACGAGGGTTTTGGCCCGATGAAAGTGATCCCTAAGTCCGCGCATTTTGCGGCAAAATCTTCACGCTCGGCGAGAAAGCCATAGCCAGGGTGGATCGCGTCAGCGCCAGACTTTTTAGCTACTTCGAAAATTTTATCGGCTCGTAAATAAGATTCGCGTGATGGTGCGGGGCCGATCAAATAGGCTTCATCTGCATAACGTACATGCAGCGCATTACGATCCACTTCTGAAAAAACTGCGACGGTTCCAATGCCAAGTTCGCGGCAGGCGCGAATGATGCGAACTGCGATCTCACCACGATTTGCAACTAATACTTTACTAAACATATATGCCTCGTATGATGTCCTTGCGATGGCTCGTTTGTTCTTGCCTGAAGCGGTCTCCTGTTATGAAGAGATTGCTTCGGAAAAATGCGCCTCGCAACACTTGCACCTGCAAGTCAGTGTAGGTGTGACGACGCTATAACGGAATATTTCCGTGCTTCTTGGCAGGATTCGCGTCGCGCTTGTTACTCAACATTTCCAGCGCATTGATCAGGCGCGGACGGGTTTCCTTCGGTTCGATCACATCGTCAATATATCCGCGCTGTGCGGCCACGTAAGGACTGGCAAATTTTTCTTTGTACTCCGCAACCAGCTCGGCTTTCTTCTTTACAGGATCTTTTGCTTTTTCAAGTTCTTTGCGGAATATAATGTTGACCGCGCCGTCGGGTCCCATCACGGCGATCTCGGCAGTCGGCCAGGCGAGATTCACGTCACTACGGATATGCTTGGACGACATTACGCAGTACGCACCGCCATACGCCTTACGCGTAATGACGGTTAATTTTGGCACTGTCGCTTCGCAGTATGCATAAAGCAGTTTTGCGCCAGAACGAATAATTCCATGATGTTCCTGGAAAGTGCCAGGCAGGAAGCCGGGCACATCTTCAAAAGTGACGATCGGGATATTGAACGCGTCACAGAAGCGCACAAAACGCGCCGCTTTTTCGCTCGCGTCAATATCCAATACACCAGCCAGCACCGCGGGTTGATTTGCAATGATCCCAATGGAATGCCCGCCAAGACGCGCAAAACCAACTACGATATTCTGTGCGTAATTCTCATGGATTTCATAGAAATAGCCGTTGTCCATGATCATGCGGATGACTTCTTTTATGTCATAAGGTTTATTTGCATCATCAGGGACAATATTATTTAATCCTTCATCCATGCGCAAAGGATCATCTGTTTGGATAAACGGCGCATCTTCCATATTGTTCTGTGGCAAATATCCCAGTAATTTGCGAATGAGATACAGCGTATCCGATTCGCTGTCCGCGGCAATGTGGCAGACACCCGATTTTTCCGAATGCACGCTCGCGCCACCGAGTTCTTCCTGTGTTACTTCTTCATGAGTCACCGCTTTTACAACATCAGGTCCAGTAACAAACATATATGAAGTATCGCGCGCCATGAAAATAAAATCCGTCAACGCAGGGGAATAGACCGCACCGCCAGCGCACGGCCCCATGATCGCGGATATCTGTGGAATGACCCCGGAAGCCATGGTATTGCGCAGGAAAATATCTGAATAGCCTGCGAGCGCAACCACGCCTTCCTGAATTCGCGCGCCACCAGAATCATTCAAACCGATTATGGGTGCGCCGTTCTTCATCGCCATGTCCATGATCTTGCAAATTTTTTCTGCGTGAACCTCGCCTAAGCTTCCACCGAACACGGTGAAATCCTGCGAGTACACATAAACGAGACGTCCCTCAATTGTGCCCCAGCCAGTCACCACCGAGTCGCTGATGATCTTTTGTTTATCTAACCCAAAGTCATGCGTGCGGTGCACGACAAATGGGTCAACTTCGCGGAATGAGCCTTTATCCAATAAAAGATCCAATCGTTCGCGCGCGGTCAGCCGGCCCTTCTTGTGCTGCGCGTCAATGCGATCCTGTCCGCCGCCTAAAATTGATTCGGCTTTGAGATCATTCAGATTTTGGAGTTTCGTTTTTTTGTTCATACGCCTCTCTCGACAATAATTTTACAGTGAATAGGATGAAGCCAAACAGAACCAGATTTACTATAACAGCGAATGGCCAATTTGGATGCGGACTTTGCCAGATGAGCCGCTCGCTCCAATACCAGACGCTGTAACCTGCCGAAGCCCCGAGGAGCAATTTTGCCGCCCAGAATTTTCTCTGCCAAAGCCCCCACGCGAGTAACATTCCAATCATCATCCAGATCGTGCCGCTTAATGCAATGACCGTGGAAGTTGGCTTTGAAGAAAATTCATCTAGCACGCCGCGCCATGCCAGCGACGTCCATGCTCTTAGCGCATTCCAAGCTGTTAGGGATAACACCAGCCATAGCATAAGGGTTACTCGAAGCGGATTTTTATTCATCGGTTAGATTCTTCTATTAAAACAGGAACATGCAAAGGGATGACGGTTGCTCTTTTTTAGGAAGACGCGAAACCTGAAGGCAGAGGTGAATTTTGATCGCATGAGATATTCCATTTACTTTGGGTAATCCAATAGATATACCAGACTCTTGCCACCGAAAACACCGAACTTTGCAAGATACGGTCTGAATTGACCGTAATAAGGAGGCAAATCTAGCAACTGTATATTGGCAAGGATGATCCACATTCCGCTCTGACGCAGGAATTCGGGTGCTGTCTTGTCTTGCAAGGCATGGAAATATTCATTGCTATTGATCAATCCATCCATGTTGACGATGGTGCGGTCTGGCAGGAAGTACCCGACGGCTCCTCCGCCTGTCATGCCGATCACACTGCCTGGGGGGGTATTTTCTTGCAGGAATTGAACAACTTCAAAATACGGGCGATCTTTTGGATAGATATTGTAAAGCATGGTATTTTTGACATAACTGCCAAATTCGTAAGCCATGAATACGGCAACTGCGATCGATGCAAGTTCAAATGTGATGCGAGCGATCTTTATTTTTTGAAGAGGCCAAATGATCAGGTTGATGAGTAAACTGCCGACCAAAGTGATGAGCACCATTTGACTTATCCAATACCATTCTTTGGCTCCTCCGTACGCGGTAGTTGAGTAAGAGAGGATTTGGAATCCGCAGCCAGCCGCCAATGGGATCAGAGCCATTTTTGTAATTTTTTGCATGGCATAACGCGTATTGAAAGCTAATAATAGTATTGCCAATAAAACGAAAAGCAGCATGGCAATATAGTAACGCTCGTCAATTGTGTTTGAGCCGGGAACCATAGGTTTCAAATATTTGGCAAACCACAGGAACATATTGGATGCGGGCTGCCATGCGTTGAAGGCTTCCTTGTAATCAAAACCGTAGAAAGCCTGCCACGTAAGAGCAGGGCGTTCATAAATTGTCTCCATTGTTCCCCACCAGCGTTTGATCTGTCCACTAACCGGGCTGGACGTGCCGAACATGATCTTGTTGAACAGCATGTATAGCCCTAGCGCTCCACCCAGAATTCCGTAATAAGCAAATCCTTCAGTAAACCATTTTTTCCAATTCATTTGCAGGTCTGCGAGAGGTGCAATTATTTGGGTGTTGATTTTAATTTTGTCACTGCCGATCCACGCGAAGCGGGCCGCCAGCCTGAGCGCGAGAATAAGGAATGTGCTGCTGGCCCAATCAATCGCAAAGGCTGTGCGGGGGAAGTTCCTATCGAGCCCAAATTGAATTAGGAGGAGATATATGGCGGCGATAAGAACTGTACTAACACTCATCGCCAATATGGTTTTGCGTATGGTTATCCAAACTGAATTTTCACGTGGATGTTGATAGGTGCCAAAGAAGTAAAGTGAAATGACCTTGATAATAAGCGCGAGAAAGACTATTTCTGTAGCAGTTGCGGCGTAAAAATTATTATAGGAAGCCAGCCCAGTCCGCAATACGGCGGAGCCGGTCATTGCGGAAAAGATGATAACAGCATCCAGCGGTAATAGAAAACGGATGGCTTTGCCTCGAAAGATAATCCAGATCCCGGACATGAATGCAAGAAAAATAAGATCCAGACGACTGAACATGACAACCACTGAAATGGCCGCAAGCACCATGATCTGGCGGGGTGTCACTTTTTTGGTGCGCCAATTATTTTCAAATTGCGAGAGTTTCCATATGGACAGGGCAACAGCAAAAGCTGCCAGCGGGGATTCCAACCCGGGCTCGTATACTACACTGTGGATGTAAAAATTAAATGCCCAAAAAGAGGCTGCGAGCATGCCGACTGATCGTGAGAGTGTGCTTGAAACGATTCGATAGATCAAAACCGCGGTCGCTGCGTTGAGCATTCCAATAACTATTAGCAGAACCCGCAATGGCAGAATTAGGTCAAATCGGGCGAGGTAGAAAATGGGGATGCATACCAACATCCACAAGGGATGATAGCCGTTGCTCAGGTTGATCCCATCGAAGCTGCTGCCAAGTCCCAGGGTGATATTCTGGGCGACCTTGAAATAGTAATAGGCATCATCACGAATGAACCAGAAGTTCGGCAGATTGAACGCATCTGAGAAGGCCGCATATAAATGAATACTAATGATTGTAATTATTAGTAACATTTCAAACAGTGAAAATTTTTTCAAGAATTCTTTTTCCTTTTTGAAGGTCATTTTTAGAGAAAGCTTGTCCTGCGGTGTATTAAATATCGAGAGTGATTTTTCCGAAGTTTTCACCATTCCACAATCGTTCCTGCGCGGCGGCCGCTTCTTTGAGGGGAAAGGTGCTATCAATTACAGCCTGGAGTTTTCCAGCGACGACCAGGTCCATCACTTCGCTGAAGTCAGCTCGAGTGCTCATGGTCGAGCCGATGATCGAAAGATGTTTTGCAAAAATAAAACGATTGTCAATTTCAAAACGAGGTGCGCCGCTATTGCCAACCGTGAGCAAACGTCCGCCCTTTTTCAACGCGCGTAAACTGAGTGGAAAGGTGGTTCCGACGTTATCCACCACCACATCTACGCCGAGTTTCTCGGTGGCGATGAAAACTGTTTTTGACCAATCTTCTTCCTTTGAACGGTCAATTAATATATCCGCACCGAGTGATTCGGCCTTTTTCAATTTCTTGGAATTTGATCCGATAACCACGACGTGTGCACCAAGGTATTTTGCGATCCGGATACTGGCTGAATTCACACCCCCACCCGCGCCGATAATTGCTACTGTTTCACCAGCCTTTAAACCCCCGCGCTTGACCATCGAATGCCACGCGGTCTGATACACCAATGCCGCCGCGGCTGATGCATGGAAATCAAAGTCAGCTGGTAGTTTATAGAGTTGGCGAACTGGTAGACAAATATATTCAGCATATGTACCTCGAATGGTTTCACCAAGTAGATGCCACTTTCGGCATAGATTATCCTGTCCATTCAGACAATATTCACATTGCCCGCATCCTAAGTTTGCGTTGATGGCAACCCGATCCCCAATCTTGAATTTAACTACATCTTCGCCGCACGAAATGATCTCACCAGCGCCGTCAGCGCCGTTGATGTGGGGCATCTCAAGCTTTAGTCCAGGCCAGCCATTTCGGACGAATACATCCATTCGATTGAGAGCTGCCGCGCGTAAGCGAATCAATACTTCGCCAGTTTTTGGTTGAGGAGTGGGGAAGTCTAAATATTCAAGGACTTCAGTGCCGCCATGTTGGTGGAATAGAATGGTTTTCATGGTGTATTATTCATTTTATACGACATTTGAGTTTTTTTTGGGCCTATGGGAGGTGCAAAAATACTTATTCAGCAAACAGCAGAATGATTCGAATAAGAGATCTATATATATTTTATGTTAGGTAAAAAACTGCTGTCATCAGTGATCAGATATCCACGCAATTGTTGATCGGTCACATGCCCAGATTATTCCTGGAGCGGGGTATTTGATCAAGGAACGATAAAGAACGCAGATTTGCTTTCGATGCCTCGTTTGTTGGTTAAGTCCACCAGTTTATTTCCATCGTAGATTCGAACTCTCCAACGGTATTCTCCAGGGAGGATATCCATCAAACTGTACTGGTTGCTGTTGGGAGTAATTTCGTTAGTGGAGATGACGCTTTGCCAGATATCGTCTTCACGGTCGGGTTGGAATTTCAAATTGGGTGTAATGACAATTGTATCAATGAATATGCTGTATTGTTCGTCTTTACCATAAGAGCGTGATAGCGAAATAGGAGTGGGCTCAGTTTGGAATTCAAAGGAGCCAATATCTTTCCAAACCCATTCGTTGAGCGGGCTGCCGTTTTCTGCATATTCTGTGGCTTGCCCGTTTACACTTATAAAGTTTTGCTGGTCGTTCTCGAGGCGTTTATAATACCGAATCCATATGCGATATTGATCTGATCGAGGGGGGGAAAAGCTGTAGGATGCTTCTCCAGCTTGCCAGTCATCAAGAAGGAAGCCGGTACCGTTGAAGTTGTTGACAAATTTATTTTCCGGATACCAACCCGCTCCCTGGAAGAAGTCTTCAACTTCAATCCAGAAAATATTGTCTTTTTTGCGTTCAAGCTTGAAGGTAAAGCTGTCGATCGGCAAGTTGTTTACATCCCATTGAAATGTGATCGGATATATACCAGATGCTTGAATGCGGTCTTTGGGGGCGATAGCTAGCGGAGGAATCGCGGAATAGCAATGTGGGATTTGGAGCGCTTGAGAGTTGATGTGATATACATCAAAAAACTTGCCTTTTTGGGATGCCTCGGCTTGTGGATAACAAGATAAGGCCACCTGCAGATATTGTTTGCGTTCTTCCGTGAAGCCGTTCGCTGTTTTATCGAAAATAATGTCCAAGCCATCGGTATTTTTGAATTGCCACAGATTGGGCAAAAGTAAATTCATTTCGATCTGTTTGAAGTGATCTGTTGCGTCCAATCCAAGGCCGCGTGCACCGGCAATGGAATACTGTAGAATGTGGGTTTCTGTTTCTACAAAATCATATTGATTCGCCAGGTAGGGAAAAAGAATTAAAGATGTGTTCTTCGCGGAGACTATCACCAGATCAGAAAGTTCACGGCGTTTTTGGTTTTCTTGGGTATCTATTAGTTCGTTTTTAAAGATGCGGTAATCGTTGATAAGTATTACTGTCAGTATGAATCCGAAGGTGGCAATCGTTGTACGCAATCCCTGATTTTTGAATATAGCACGCAGGGCAGCCAGGCTGACCCACAAGCCGAACGCGCTCCATGTAATAAGCGGTGCTATGGCAAAAAACATAATTCTTGGCCAGGCCGAATCAAATAAGGTTGGGGCAGGAAGGGTATAGAAGATGAACCAAAGTGGAATGAAGGTAAAGTACGAACGGCGAATATTCCACAGGTTATAAATCAGTCCAATAATAATAAATGGAAGCAACAATGGGTTGAGAAGTGGTCCGCTCCAGTTGAATAAAGGGTCAGTCCAGATGTTATGTGAAAAGATGAGGGTTAAGACACTCTGCGAATTTTTCCAGATGAAGTGAAAGGAATCTAATAATCCTTGCGTGCTGTTTGCAGGGTCTTGAAATAAACCGAGCAGATTGTAATGGTGCTCAGTGAGGTAGCCACTCGTAAATCCGATATAGGCAATGGTGATGGGCCAAATGACCAACGTGAGGTTTTTGGCCCAGGTACGTATGGAAGCGTGCTTATTTTTGATTTCGTAAATTGTCAGCGCGAAAATATAGGTGAGCGCTGCAATGCAGCACGGATAAAAAGTTTCGGAAGTGAGCATCCCCAGCCCTAATAAAATTCCAGCGGTCTGGAACTGCCAGAGTTTTCGATCGCGAATTGCTAGGAATAGAAAGAATAAAGATATAAATATCCATACTTCCGAGTGAATATTATGTAATGCCTGGTGAGCTGCGTTAATTTCAATATAAGAAAAGCTGTAAAGTAATGAAGTGAGTAATGCTACGGACGGATTGGAAGCCAGGACGCGCACCAGTAAATAAAGAAATACTACTGCAATCAAGCTGAGAACTGCGCTTTCTATGCGTGCTGAAATGAAGTTGACGCCAAAGATACGAATGAAGATTGAGCGCACCCAAAAGTCCAATGGAAAATAATTGTAATATGTAGAGGCAAATTCACCAGTGTTTGTCCGCAAGATGGTGGAGTACCAAGATTGTACCGTCCATTTAGTTTCGTTTAATTCAAGTCCGTAGACGCGAGTATTTATATCCAGGAAACGGGTCCAAATTGTAAGAAGGATGGTCAAAAGAAGTAGAAATTTTTCGCCATACCGATTCAATTGCAGTTGGTTGGCGAAGACATTCCTCCACTTTTGGTTATAGTACGCCCAAATGGATAAGCTGATGACACTGGCTATATACATTAACACGCCAATCCATATCATTTGGTTTAGGATCAAGATTTGAGCAATAATTGCCGTTAGTACAGGAAGTATGATCAACGCTACGTCAGGAATATCAATATGCGGCAGGTTGATGGCTTCTTTCAAATTTCGAGATTGGTTAAGCCAGGGCGATAAAAAACTCAGGAATTTTATGTTCGGTAGATGTAACTGGAAATAATAATCCGTGGAGTTTTCAGTGCGGACGGATTTATAACGAGTTTGAATCCGCGCGATTGATGAGGACAGATTTATGGGGGAGATGCCTTCCAGTTCTTGCGCCCATTCTGGCGGCTCGTTTATTTGTTCTTCCATTGTGATGGAGGCCGTTTGGATTTCTTCGCTCAAATCCGCATCACTGTCTGCTCGAGCTGGTACCAACTCCTGTTCTGGAGTGTTGACCCAGTCTGTCCAGCGCCTGAACTTCGCTGGGAATATTAGAATCCATTTAGACGGAAAGAAGGCAAAAGCTGAGAAGCAAACCGTCAGTAAAATAAGCAGACTCCATAGCGAGCGTCTTCCATATGAGTCGAGAAGAACGAATAGGAAGGTTTTATCCCGTTCGAAGACAAATGGGGTATTCATCCCAGCGGCCAGCACGGGTGTTCCGCCAGTGCTGAAAAATACTCTGCTGATAAATAATTTTCCCCACTGCTTCTTCAAGATAGGGTCTATCTGTGTGGCCGATTCAATTGGATAAAAAATAACAGTTGGCTGATGAGTGAATATTTTATTTCCATTCAGAACTTCTTGGGCCGAGATCGCCTTATAAGGAATATCATTACGAAATTCTTGCATTACATAGGGCTTGAAATTTTTTTCAATGGGGTTGGTGTAGAGGTAGATGAAAACCTCGTCTTTTGAAATTAACCCCGCCCATGACATTACCTGATCGGGAAATGCATGATATCGGGTTGGTGCCCGTCTAAAGAAGTCATTTATGCCTCCTACAGCCACCAGAATAGCGATTAATGCAATAAATAATACTTCAAACTTTTTTAGCTTGCGGTGCACAGCTGCCATGCCTAGGGCGAACGCATATATACCTATGCCGGTAAAAATCGCCAGTACTGGGATGATCGTAGGCATGTGTGTGTGACGAGGTGGAACAGTATTGAGTGCGCTTAGTCCGAGAACATTGGCGAAGAACCACAAGAGTAATAGCAGACTGCGCGGTTGTTTCATTCTACTGAATGTGAGCGTAATCCCGATCAGATAGAACAGAGCTCCGATGGAGCCGGTAAGAGGAAAGGCCACATAATGCTCAGAAATATACTGATCACGCTGGAGCGCGAGCAATGTACGCGCCAATCCACGCGTTATCAGAACCAGGTAAATTTGCGGATTGTAAAATAAAATATTGCCGTTTATGCTGATCGGCGGCGCTGCTGCATATAGTTCCTTTTCTGTATAAAATTGTAATCCATTGAAGGAGTTGAAGAATACACTTTCCCATACCTTATAACTCATTCCCTGTGGGTCTACTTTGGAACCATAAGCAATATAAGGCGCAGCGGCAATTGTAAAACTCAATCCCAGCACCACCACGAATAATAACAATTCTTTAAAACTTATTTTTTTGGTAACCCAGATTGCTACGATAAACGCCAGGGAAATGACAATACTCATCCTTGCCGCAAAAAAGGTATAAAACCCCAACCCTGCCATCACGCCGGCTAGAAAAATATAAAGAAAACTCTTGCGATGGACACCGATATATAGCCAGTAAAGTGTAAAAGTTGTGAAGAACAACGATTGGATGGTGGGGTATCCGATGCGCGAAAAGTCAATGAAGTAAGGGTTGGTGGCCATCACAACGGATGAAACGATCGCTACCTTGTGACCGAAAGTCTCTCGTGTTAGCAGGTACAAAGGTGGAATGGTGATAACTCCCATCATTACTGATCCGAAGCGCCAGCCCCACAGATCTACACCAAAGAGCCGCAAAAACCAACTTTGAATAATGGAACTGAACATCGGGAATGTATAAACTCCAGGGGAAAACATGGAAGGCTTGAAAAGACCTCTGGCGAGGTCCCGCCCAATCGTCCAGAAATTGCCCTCATCGCCCATTAATTGGTCAGGCCAGCCTTGCAGACGATAGACTCCTATCAGGATGGCTGCAAACATCAATCCGATCATCCATAACAGGTCGCTGCGCCGTAGATGCGGTGATAAATCCGCCTGCCGCTGATGGTCCCATTTTCCCATGACAAACGCGAAAAGTATCAGACTGGTAATCCAAACAGGGACCAGAATGCCGCTAAAGTTATCTGAATTGACCCGTAACATTAGTAGACCGAATGCTCCACTCGCAATCAGTAACCACGGCCATTGTGGAAGCAGACGAAGTATGCTCGCCGCCTTATTCTCAAAAGCAATACGAATCTCTGGTAATAGAGGAATCCCCTGCAGGCCAACTGCGAGTAAAATACCCCCTGGTATAAATAAAAGCAACGCATTCAGGATGTTATCGACGCCCACGTCGGCAAGAAATAAATCTTTGTTGAGCCAAATACCAAGTTCAGTAGGAGGCGATTCAGGAACGGTTTGCCTATTGATGTGCCATTGACCACTTACGATCAAAAGCACACCCAAAAAGATAATAGCCCATCGAATTTTCAGCCAGTTCAACCTTCCAGGTTGAGGTTGAAAGACCGTGCTTTTGGAACCGATCGTCATTTATTTCATTCCCAATTCACTGCGCGAGATTACCAGCCTTTGTATTTCACTTGTGCCCTCATAAATCTCGGTAACTTTTGCATCGCGGAAATAACGCTCAAGCGGCAGTTCCTTGCTATATCCCATGCCGCCGTGAATTTGCACGGCCTGATGTGTAACGAACATGGCGGTTTCAGATGCGAATAATTTTGCCATGGATGCTTCCAGTGAATAACGTCCGCCCGTTGTTTTTGAATTTTCTTTTGCGATGGCGGCATTGTAAATTAATAAACGCGATGCTTCGATGCGAGTCTTCATATCTGCGATCTTGAAGCCTGTCCCCTGGAACGCGCCGATCGGTTGACCAAACGCTTCGCGCTGACCCGCATATTGGCACGCCGCTTCGTAAGCCGCTTCGGCAATTCCAAGCGCTTGTGTTGCGATTCCGATGCGGCCTGCATCCAAAACTGTCATAGCGATCTTGAAGCCATCGCCATCCGCGCCGAGTCGATTCGCAACCGGGACGCGGCAGTCTTCAAATAATAATTCACTCGTTGAAGAAGCGCGGATGCCGAGCTTGGGTTCCTTCTTCCCGCGAGTTAATCCTTTTGTGTTTCCTTCCACCAGAAACGCGCTGACACCTTTTTGTTTCTTATCGGGATCGGTCATCATAAAGACGACGAAGTAATCAGCCACCGGACCGCTGGTGACCCAGGACTTGCGCCCGTTCAATATATAAAAATCTCCGTCGCGTGTGGCTTTACTTTTCATAGTTCCCGCGTCTGATCCGCTTTGCGGTTCTGTCAATGAATATGCGCCGATGGATTTCCCGGTTGCGATCGGGGTGATGAATTTTTTCTTCTGTTCCTCCGTTCCGAATTTCAAAATGCCGTGACAATACAACGAATTATTGACAGACATGATCACGCCGTGTGAAGCATCCACTTTGCAGATCTCTTCCAAAGCCAGAACATAGGAGAGAGCATCCATGCCGGCTCCGCCATAATCTTCGGGGACTTCGATTCCCATGAAGCCAAGCGCTCCCATTTTTTTCATCGTCGCGTGTGGAAATTCTCCGCTTTCATCCAAATCAGCAGCAATAGGCGCGATCTCTTTTTGAGCGAAATCACGCGCCGCGTCGCGCAGCATTTTATGTTCGTCGGTAAGAGGGTAAATGGGAAGCTCTGTCATTTGTGATCTCCAATTCAGTTGATGCTCAAGATTATAACGCTTGGAGTGATGGAAGTCGTACCTTGTTATAATCGGTTTGGCCGGATTTGCGATTCGCTGTGTCGAAGCCTTATTCAACACATGGGCGTGCGGGCAAGTCTCAAATTACTTATAATGACAAGTGTAGATTCTGGCTGGATTATATTCAACGCAGAAGTCACGCCGGCTGTTTATCAAATTTAACATTGAGTGAGGAAAGCAATGAAAGATTTTATTCATGATATATGTGTAGTAGGCGGGGCAGGGCACATTGGATTGCCCTTTGCTTTGGTTTTTGCGGAAAAAGGATTTAATGTGGCCGTTTATGATATTAACCAGGTCGCGTTGGACACAATCGGAAAAGGCATTGTCCCATTTATGGAAGATGGGGCGGAGCTTTTACTAAAAAAGGCATTGGCAGCCAAAAACCTAACCCTTTCCAACGATGCGCAGATTGTTTCACAATCAAAGAATATCGTCATCACGATCGGTACGCCAGTTGATGAGTTTTTGAATCCGGAATTCAAAATAATAACCGCCACATTCGAAAAAATTCTTCCCTTTTTGAACGAAGATCAACTTCTTATCCTACGTTCGACAGTTTTCCCGGGCACAACGGATTGGCTTGCGCAATGGTTAAAATCGAAGGGCAAAATGCCATTAATCTCGTTTTGTCCTGAACGGGTAGTACAAGGAAAAGCTATCGAGGAAATATTAAACCTTCCGCAGATTGTTTGCGGAATAACCCCTGAAGCTGAACAGGCGGCATCTGATTTATTCAATCTCATCGGCGTTGAAATTGTCCGTCTTACACCATTGGAGGGCGAGTTTTCTAAATTGTTTTCAAATGCCTATCGTTACATCACATTTGCCATTGCCAACCAGTTCTATATGATCACAACATCTGCTGGAGTGGATTATGAGCGCGTAATGGATGGGGTCAAATATCATTACCCACGCCTTGATGGACTGGTCGGCGCGGGTTTTTCTGCAGGACCATGCTTGTTTAAGGATACAATGCAGTTAAATTCTTTTGCAAAGAACGAATTTTTTCTTGGTCAAGCCGCCATGAATGTGAATGAGGGACTCGTTCTTTTCGTTACTGATCGGTTGGGGGTGAAGTATGATTTAAAGAACACAACGATTGGCCTGCTTGGGATGGCATTTAAACCTAATAATGATGATGCCCGCGCTTCGCTTAGTTATAAAATGAAAAAAGTATTGACATTCAAGGCAAAAAAAGTAATTACAACAGACCCATATGTAACCTCTGATCATGATTTGATGCCGCTGGCTGAAGTTGTCGACCAAAGTGATGTATTGATATTATGTGTACCTCATAAACAATATGAACACCTTGAAACAAAAGGGAAGCCAATTGTAGATATTTGGGGCTTTCTGGGTAATGGGACGCTTTTTTAAGGAATCATAAAATGAAAATTCTAATTACCGGTTCAGCTGGTTTTATCGCCGGTTATCTTGTTGAAGAAATGCTTAACCGAGGACATATTGTCTATGGGATTGATAATTATTCCAAATATGGCAGGGTTGTAAAAAGCTACGATCATCATCCTAATTATCATTTTGTGGAGGGTGACGCTAAAGATATTGGTTTGATGAAGGATATTATTGAAGATTGCGATCAGGTCATTGCGCTTGCGGCTATCATTGGTGGAATTTCCATGTTTCATGAATACGCCTATGATTTACTGGCCGAAAACGAACGGATCACAGCATCTACATTTGACGCCGCTATTTGGGCATTCAAAAAAAAGCACCTAAAGAAGATAAACGTTATTTCTTCTTCGATGGTTTTTGAATGTGTGGATCACTTTCCCACGGAAGAGGGCGATCAACTCAAATATCCGTCACCGCTTTCAACATACGGATTTCAGAAATTGGCAACAGAATATTTTGCGAAAGGAGCATGGGAACAATATCAACTTCCTTATACGATTATTCGCCCATTTAATTGTATTGGGGTCGGTGAAAAACGCGCTGTTAGCGATAAAGTGATCCTTTCAGGAAATGTCAATCTTGCCATGAGCCATGTTGTTCCTGATCTTGTCCAAAAAATAGTTAAAGGTCAGAATCCGCTACACATTTTGGGTAACGGAAGTCAGATTCGCCACTATACATATGGCGGCGATCTGGCAGAGGGAATTCGAATTTGTTTAGAAAGTGAAAAGGGTTATAACGAAGATTTCAATCTTTCAACCTCCGTTTCGACCACCGTGCTTGAATTAGCCGAACTTATCTGGAGAAAAGTTAACGGGCCTCTCCTATTTCGTTATATCAGCGATCCTCCTTTTAAGTATGATGTTGGGAAGCGTGTACCCTCTGTTGAGAAAGCAAAACAATTATTAGGTTTTGAAGCCAAGACTTCCCTGAGCGATGCGCTTGATGAAATTATCCCATGGGTAAAAGAGCAAATTGAAAATGGAGGTATTTAATGGATGTACAAAGCATTTATGCCCGCCGTTTTACCCCCGATTTACATTTTCGCAATGAGATGTGGAAAATTTTATGCCGCAACTTCTTTCAAAGATATGTTGCCAGCAGTTGTCATGTGCTCGAATTAGGTGCTGGGTATTGCGAATTTATCAATAACATTCAGGCAGAACGTAAAACAGCATTAGATATCAACCCGGATATCAAGGACTATGCCGCCCCAGATATCAATATAGTGCTAAACAGCGCAAGTTTGATGAGTGCTGTTCCTGATGGCTCAGTAGATTTGGTCTTTGCCAGTAATTTATTTGAGCACCTCACTCGCAATGAAATTATCGCAACCTTTGGTGAGGTATACCGGATATTGGTACCCAATGGCAGGTTTATGGTTTTACAACCCAACATCCGTTTTTGCGCCGGGGACTACTGGATGTTCTTTGATCACATAACTCCTATTGATGATCGCGCCTTTGTTGAAGGGCTGGAAATCAACGGGTTTGAAATACTGGAAGTCATTGATCGTTTTCTCCCATACACTACTAAAAGCCGTTTGCCAAAATCGCTTTTCTTAATCCAGTTGTATTTACGCCTCAGATTAGTTTGGCGCTTATTTGGGCAACAGTCTTTTATTCTAAGTCAAAAACCATAATGACTATTTTTACAGAACAATATATAGATGTCGTAATTCCGGTCTATAACGAGGGTGAAAATATCATTCACCTGCTTGAAGTATTTGAACGCGAAGTACAGACTCGCATTCGTATATTAATTTGCTATGATCATGATGAAGATGAAACACTACGTGTTTTGGATAATATTCAAAGCCGTTTTGAGATCGTACGCGTAAAAAATAAAGGCAGATTTGCTCATGGCGCCGTAATGACTGGTTTTAATTATAGCGATGCCCCAGCTGTGATTTCCTATATGGCTGATGATGATTACAACGCAGGGGTAATTGATAAAATGGTGGATTTGTTTTGGCAGGGAAATGAAATCGTATGCGCCAGTCGTTTCATCCACGGGGGCTCGATGGTTAATTGTCCGTGGCCCAAGGCATTTCTTGTTCGGGCGGTGTCATTTTCCCTTTATCATTTTGCTCGATTACCCTCTCATGACGCAACAAATGCTTTTCGTTTATTCTCGCGGAAATTGCTAAGACAAGTTAATATTGATTCAAAAGATGGTTTTACGTACAGCCTTGAATTACTGGCTAAATGCCATCGTTTGGGTTTGCAGGTGACAGAATTGCCAGCGAAGTGGTTTGAACGTAATA
>CAIWRB010000114.1 GCA_903914955.1 uncultured Chloroflexota bacterium
CTTCCAAAGCGGCAGAGACTCTTACTTCAAGATTTAATAAGTCCGCGATTGTTTGCATGAGATATGGATTCCCCGACGGCCCGCCATCCACTTTAAGATGCGGGGGCGCTTGTCCCAGATCTTGTGACATGGCCGTCACCACTTCGTACACACGGCAGGCGATCCCATCCAATGTGGCACGGACAATATCATCAGAGCTGGTACTGCGATTTAAGCCGAACATTGCACCGCGTACATCTGTCCGCCAGTGTGGAGCGGCGAGTCCCTGCAAAGCTGGGACAATTACCACGCCAGGATCAGTGGAACGATTCGCCGCGTCATTGCTGGAGGCTGAATCTGGAATCAATTTCAAATTATCCCTCAGCCATTGCACTGCCGAACCCGTGACGAATATCCCGCCGTCGAAAGCGTAAGCGGTTTGTCCGTTGAAATTCCAGCCGACAGTGGTAAGCAATCCATTGTTCGATAACTTTGGTTTATCACCAATATTCATCAACAGAAAACTGCCCGTCCCAAATGAACATTTCATCTCCCCAGCTTTGAAACAAGCCTGACCGAATAATGCGGCTTGTTGGTCTACAAGTAACGCGTGTAAAGGCAATGGTTTTCCGTTTCCAAAATCTACATCGCCAACATATCCAGCGGATGGTTTCACTTCGGGCAGCATGCTTCCTGGAATGTCAAAAAGTTTCAGTAAGTCTTCGTCCCATTCAAACTTGTTCATATCAAATAGTAATGTGCGCGAGGCAGTAGACGGGTCTGTGATATGCAGTCTGCCCTGAGTCAAAGACCAGAGCACCCAGGTTTCTGTTGTTCCAAATTTCAATTTGCCTTCATGTGCCTGTTTACGAATGTCGGGATAATTTTCGAATACCCACTTAAGCTTCGGTGCTGAAAAATAGCTGTCGAGCAGCAACCCTGTTTTCGCGCGGAGCGATTCTGCATCCACAGTTGGAGCGAGTGCTTTACAGATAGATTCACCTCGAGTGTCCTGCCAGACTATGGCGGGAGTCACAGGTTCGCCTGTGTCCTTATCCCAAACAACAAAAGTCTCACCCTGATTGTCAAACCCCACTGCTGAAATTTTATATTTATCAAGAAGCGGCGCGCAAGCCTCCTTCACTGTGCGGACAATATCTGCCGGCTCCTGTTCCACCCAGCCGGCTTGCGGAAATCGCGCCGGCAGCTGCGCCGAATTCTTCTCAAGCATTTCGCCGAGTTCGTTGACGATGACTGCCGTTGTTTGGGTTGTGCCTTGGTCAATGCCGAGTAAGTATTTCATGATCTTCTCCTTGTGGCGTATTAGACAGACTCTGCACTGCCCCTATATTTTCTTTTTTGTTGTGCCATGACAATTCTTGTACTTACGTCCGCTTCCACATGGACAACGATCATCAGGCTTTGCGTTCGAAAAATCCAAATTCTTATTTGGGCGTTTCCAGCGTGGAACACCGGCGTAAATTTTGTCTAGTACTTCTTCGTCCATAATTTCATAATCGTCAATCTCGTCATCGTATTCATCGTCATCTTCGTCGTCATATTCATCGTCTTCAAGATCATAAGATGAAGTTGGGCTGCGTGAGTTAATAAACCGGTCAACAAGAATGATAAAAACAAACATTCCTGCCAGGGTGAGCGCGGTTGCCTGAAAGGGTTCCAAACCCATGAGTAGGTTGACGAGCCAACCTACTCCATACGCCAGCAATACCAGCAATCCGCTGCCGAGAGCCAGCACGATCATACCAAGTAAGATAACTCCAAGAAATGTTCCAATGATTTCCATTCGATTTATCTCCAAAAAAAAATATTGCCTTTTGTTAAGGGGGTTTTAACAGCCTTCCACAATCTTACGCCTGCGTTACTTAACCCATAGAACGTCTACATTTTATCTTAAGAAAATATAAAAAACGGCACCTCTTTCGAGATACCGTTTTTTATATTACAGAATGTTCAAAACATCAATATTAGTTTTCGCCGTATTTCTTTTCGATATCGGCGATCATCTTCTGGCGATCTACGATCCTCTGTCCTTCGGGAATGCCCTCGAAGCGCTCATCTTCTCCGCCTTTCAGATAGGAAAGTGCGGCGCCAAATACGCCAACGACAAGAGCTGAGATGGCTGTGCTCATGGGTGGAATGAGGAAGTGTAAGTTGCTCGTTTCGGAAATAGGAATATAGGTTGCCAACAAACCAAGTACCGCAAGCCC
>CAIWRB010000115.1 GCA_903914955.1 uncultured Chloroflexota bacterium
AGCCAGTCCGTATAGACTTTATTTTTAGCGGCATCGTATTGATCTGCAGAGAGTGGACGATTCTGCTTTGCGATCAACTGAATGATGTGAAACCCAAACTGGCTTTGGACAGCTGTTTTAGTAATATCGCCTGGTTTTTCAAGTGCGAACGCGGCTTTTTCAAATTCAGGAACCATTTGCCCGCTGCCAAACCAACCCAAGTCGCCCCCTTTTGCACCGGAGCCGGTATCGGTTGATAATTCTTTTGCAAGAACGGCAAAATCCTCGCCGTTTGTTAATCTTTTGAGAACGGAATCTGCCGTGGCTTGGTCGGATACAAGTATATGGCGTGCCCAAACTTGTTTTTCAGTGTGAGGAACATTTGCGGTGAGTTCTGCAGTTAGTTTTTTCTCGAGGAGCTGAATCTCAAAAAAACCGAGGAAATCCTTTTCGCTCAGTCCAATAAGTGCCATTCGGCTTTGCGTTTCTTTGAACTTAGTCTGGAACCCTTCCAGGGTATATGCCGTAGCCGTCGGCTGCGGTGTAGGTGTCGGCCCATTTGTCGCAATAGCGGTCGGCGCAAGCGTAGCGATTTCAGTGGCTGTTGGCGCCGCAGTGGAAGTCAGGTCAGGTGTGGTGGTGACAACAGGGGTCGCACTAGGGATCGGTGTGATCGTGACGATCTTAAATGCTTCTGCAGGAACCTTAGGCGTGATAACTAGCGTGGGGGTGATCGAAGGAGTGGGAGAACCATTTGGGAAATAAGCAAATGAGATTCCCTTCACTTCTTCCAGTTCGGCGGTGCTGACCGTGATGCCGCGCTTCTCCGCTTCCAAACGGACGAGTTGTTCATTGATCAACTGATCTAAGACAGCTTGACCGATCTCGGTTGGCGCATTGAGTTGGGTCTCAAGCTGGGTTAATTGAGACTGAACATCCATGCCAAACTGCGCGTATTGTTGGTAGGTATTGTATTGTGCCAGGATCTGCTGGCGTTGCAGGCGCACGCGGGCCTGAAGCTGGTTTACGAGGATCTCGGCATTTCCAACTTTTGCGACCGGGCGTTTAAGTTGGAAAACGTTGATATCCATATATCCATATATTAGCAAAAGAACAACAGCAACAAGAATTCCTATAAAAGTAAAAAGAATTGCGCGGCTTTGTTTTTGTTCACGTTGAAGGCGGGCAACGTGTTTTTTATGTAAAACAGCCTTCTTGCCTGAATCACTAGCCATAATAATACTCCTTCAGTCCCTCATGAATACCCGCCCTCAAAAGAGGGCGGGACGAGGGGTTTACATCAATTACGGGTATGGGTGCTTCGCAAAATCCCATACCTCAAAATATTCTTTCGGTGACTACTCCCCACGCCTAAAGGCGGGGGCTTCTAGGGCAAAGCCCAGGCTCTCTAGTCCGAGAGCTTCTATGTTTAGTATACTACAAGCAAAACCGTTCCTTACATCTCCGCTGCTAAAGCTGGGAGCTTTACGGAACATTTGGTAATTAGGATCGTCCTTCATCCAGTGGCTTGCCGCTGAAAGGAAGAAATGCCACGTGACGGGCCTGTTTGACAGCCGCAGCGACCACACGCTGATGCTTGGCGCAAGCGCCAGTCTGGCGTCGTGGGCGGATCTTGCCTTCTTCGGTTATATATTTGCGAAGCAGATCGGTCTTTTTGTAATCAATGACCAATAGCTTATCCGCGCAAAACTGACAAAACTTGGGCTTTGCGAAAAACTTGCGGTCCCCACCACCGCCTTCGCCACCCGAATAACTGCGTTCATCACTCATGATTTACTCCAAAAAAAACTAGAACGGAAATTCATCTTCTGCCATGGCAGAGCCATTCTCGGCAGAAGTAGGCTCAGCTTCCTGTGTATGGTTGTTTGCATCGCGTCGGTCGCCCAGCATCATCATCTCGTTTGCAACGATCTCCACGCTGGTGTGTTTCTGACCTTCTTTATCGTCCCAGCGGCGGGTTTGCAAACGTCCTTCAACGTAAACTTGTTGTCCCTTCACGAGATACTGTTTACAGATCTCCGCAAGGTTGCCCCAAGCCACCACGTTGAACCATTCTGTCTCGCTGTGGCGTTCTCCATCCGCGCTATTCCACGAACGGCTGACTGCAACAGAGAATGTGGTTACGGGTTTTCCTGAAGGAGTGTAGCGCATCTCAGGATCTTTTCCAAGATGACCAATGATCTGAACTTTGTTTAGGCCTCGGCTCATAATAAAATCTCCTAGATAAAAATTACCGGACAATGCAACAATAAACTAACCAGCTACAGAAAGCATGTGACGTATGATCGGTTCTTGATAACGCAGGTTGCGCTCAAGATCAAAAATGGCGGATGGGCTCATGGTCAAGTTCAACAAAACATACTGACCTTCACGATGTTTCTTGATAATGTAAGCCATCTTGCGACGACCCCAAATATCAACCTTATCCACCGTACCGCCTGATTCACTGATCCAGCCTTTAACTTTTTCGAGTACAACATTAAAAGCAGTCTCGTCCAGATCGGGCTGGATCACACAAACTAATTCATAACTACGCATAGGGAAAACCTCCTTTCCATGGGTTTGTTCCTATTCAAGCCGTAGGCTTGCAAGGAACGGAAAGGCACGTGTATTAGACGCACCTGATTTATAGCGGCCGAAGTTTACCACAAAATCTTTTTATGTGGATGAAAAACTCGATTCTTTCTAAATTGTGAATTTGCTTCCATCCGAGCGGGTTTATCTTACATAGATTGGATTGCTATAAATCCATCCGCGCAATTTCCCTAGATATTTGCGATACGCCTCGACACGATAAACACCCGCCTCTGTTGTGATATGTGTAATGGATTTACTGTTCTTCCAACTTTGGATCATATCCCCATTTTTTAGCAGGCGGATCTCCGCCTCTGATGGAAATTTTGCCTGCAGCGTCACTCCGCCTTTCGCGGGGAGTTCATCCCCCATGATCACAGCTTTATCGTGACCCTGTGCGGTGAAGCGGAATCCGCGTGTGGATGCGGGGAGATCATATCCAACGAAGCAATGACCCTCTGCCAGCGCGGCGTAGATCGCTTTTTTATCCGTATTCACTTCACCGCTTAATGAGTCTGCTACGATCACGTGAGTATTGACTGTGCGGAAGTGGAATTCATACGGAAAGATCACGCGGTGGATTGTTGCCAGACTCATGTGCAGGGCGTGGGCGTCAGAGCCGCCGATCGCCACTACGCGTTGACCATGTGAAAGCAATTCATCCCATCTCGCGATTGTGGCTGGAATTGGATGATGCGCCACAAAAGATGGGAAAAATGCATAGAACGCCCCATGTAATTTTGTCGGCACAACGGTTTTCAGTTCACTGAGCGCATTCCATAATTCTATGCCAGTGTAGTTTTGAACCGACCAGTCATCCCAGGAAATATCAAGTTCCTTGAAGGCAGGCGTTTCCGGGTCGTCCGGGTGCGCCAGAAAGGATAATCCGCCAGCGTCGCGCACTTGATTAATTAACTGTTGCGGATTTTCCGCGAAGGCGGCCAACTCACGGCCCGCGCCGAAAACCAGCAAGTGATTCTTTTGCGGATCGCGCGTCTGATCGTGAATTTCCTCTCCGATCAGCATCAGGATTTTTTTATTCTTCTCTTTATAGTAACCTTCAAAGCCCTGCACCAGCACGTTGTGGTCAGTGACGATCACCGCGTCTACGCCTGCAGCAAAAGCGGCGCGGGCGATGTCGTGGTGGATGCCACTTCCATCAGAATAGCGTGTGTGCATGTGTAAATTGACAACGACTTCTTGCATAAAGATCCTTTTTTGAGCCGAAACCCTTGTTGACGATTCGCTTCTTGAACAGGTATAATCTGCCCGCTAAATTTTAAGGAGGCACATCTTATGGAAAAATTTTTAAATATTGCGCTGATTATAACCTCAGTAGGTTTGATCCTAAGCGTCATCCTGCAAAGCAAGGGCGCAGGGTTGGGTGGTCTGACCGGCGCGGATACAGGTGGTGTCTTTACTGCGCGCCGCGGTATTGAACGCATCCTTTTTTGGGTGACGATCGGATTATGTGTGGTTTTTTTTGGCCTCGTGATCGCAGTCATTTTGGTTGCTAAATAATAATCACCCGCCTGCGAAGGCCGCCGAACCATTGCCTAAATTGATGGGCTGCGGCGGCCTTTCTTTATTTCCATAATATTATGAAAAGATTACGCTGGCAGATACTGGTTGTTGCGGTCACTATAGTGATCGTGGCTTTATTGTTACTCAGCCAACAACCGGTGAGCACTCCCAATACACCTAAAGCCGCGTCTGGTGGTATTTATACCGAAGCCTTGATCGGCTCCATGGGGCGGCTTAATCCCATGTTGGATTGGAACAATCCGGCAGACCGCGATATCAACCGTTTGATCTTTAGCGGATTGATGAAATTTGATTCTCACGGTTTGCCCCAACCAGATTTGGCTGAAGCCTGGGGAACTTCTCCTGATGGCACGCTATACAATTTTTCGATCAGACCCAACGCGGTCTGGCATGACGATCAGCCGGTTACAACGGATGATGTCATCTTTACGGTTGAAATGATCAAGAGTAGCGGCTCGCTCTTCCCGCAGGATATCAAAGATTTGTGGTCTCAAATCGAGATCAAGAGATTTGATGATAAAACACTTCAATTCAAACTTCCAGAACCGTTCGCTCCATTTTTAGATTATGTCACCTTTGGTGTTTTGCCAAAGCACCTGCTTGAAAGCGTCCCTGCCGATCAACTTGCCACTGCTGAATTCAATTTGAAGCCAGTCGGCACCGGGCCTTATAAGTTCAGTCAACTTATGACCAGCGGTGGACAGATCACCGGCGTGGTGCTCGTGGTGAATAATGACTATTATTTACAAAAACCATTTATTGAACAGTTTGTTTTTCGCTTTTACCCTGACTCAGCTTCTGCGTTTGATGCATATCAGCAAGGCCAGGTTCTCGGTGTAAGCCAGCTTACCAATGATGTTTTGCAGCAGGCATTGGAGGAGTCAACCCTTTCAGTTTACTCCAGCCGGTTACCGCAATTGGGATTGGTTTTTCTAAACCTTAATAATCCGAGTGTACAGTTTTTGCAAAACGAAAAGATTCGCCAGGCTCTTTTACTGGGTGTAAACCGAAATAATATCGTCTCACATATCATGCAAGGACAAGCCATCGTGGCGGATGGTCCTATCCTGCCGGGTTCATGGGCTTACTATAACGAGATCCAACATTATGATTACGACCCCGATGCGGCCGTGGTTTTGTTGAACGGGGAAGGATATGTGATTTCTGCCGGTAGCGGAGATGTGCGTGCCAAAGACGGCCAATCCTTGACTTTTACACTGGTTCATCCTGATGACGTGATCCACACTCAGATCGCTCAAGCCATTCAATCGGATTGGGCATTGATCGGCGTGAAAATTGACTTGCAATCCGTCCCCTACGATTCCATGGTAAATGACTTTCTCACGACGCGAAATTATCAAGCTGCGCTCGCAGACCTGAACACAGCCCGAACCCCAGACCCCGACCCATATCTATTCTGGCATCAATCTGAAGCCACTGGTGGACAGAATTATTCGCAATGGGATAATCGAACCGCAAGTGAATTTCTAGAATCCGCACGCACCGCAGCCGATTTTGAATCGCGCGCCCGTCTCTATCGAAATTTTCAGGTCGTGTTTGCCAAGGATATGCCATCTCTGCCTTTGTTTTATCCCGTCTATTCCTATGGCGTGGACGCGCAGGTGCAGGGTGTGCAAGTCGCTCCGATGTATGATATTAGCGATCGTCTCGCCGTGGTCAATGAGTGGTATCTCATCACGCGCCGTGCGCTCGAGCAGACTCCAGTACCTATCACAGCACCATAAAATAAAGGAGAATCATCCATGTCAGAAGTTCAGCAGGCTTTGGATTATGTTCGCGGAAATGGCGAACGCTACTTAAGTGAGTTGAAGGATTTTCTTGCGATCCCTTCCATTTCAACTCTTAGTGAAAATAAAGGCGATCTTCAACACGCCGCGGAATGGGTGGCCTCGCAACTGCGTTCCATGAATATGAATAATGTGCAGATCATGCCAACAGCCGGACATCCCGTTGTGTACGGTGAATGGCTGGGCGCAGGAAAATCCGCGCCGACTATTATGATCTATGGACATTATGATGTTCAGCCGATTGATCCGTTGGAGTTGTGGACATCCGATCCTTTCGGGCCTGTGGTGCGTGACAATTATTTATTCGCGCGCGGTTCTTCGGACATGAAAGGCCAGGTGATGGCTTCTCTCAAAGCCGTTGAAGCAATTGTCCGCACGACCGGATTGCCCGTAAATATCAAATGGATGATCGAAGGCGAGGAAGAGATCGGCTCGGAACATCTCGGGGAATTCATCAAAAATAATAAAGAGATGCTTGCCTGTGATTATTGTTTGAATCCTGACGCCGGCATGATGGGACCTGATAAGCCGACCATCACCACTGGTTTGCGCGGATTGGCATATTTTGAATTGAAAGTTTATGGCCCCGATAAAGATCTACATTCAGGCATTTTCGGCGGAATGATTCACAACCCCGCGCAGGCGTTGATCGAGTTGATCGCTGGGATGCACGATAAAAATGGCAAGATCATGTTGCCTGGCTTCTATGACAAGGTTCGCAAGTTGAGCAAAAAGGAACATGAAGAATTTAAACGTCTTCCTGTCAGCAACAAGGAATTGATCGCGATGACAGGCGTGCCTGCATTATGGGGTGAGCCGCAATTCACTCCGTCTGAACGCGTAGGCGCAAGACCAACTTTGGAAGTAAATGGTTTACTATCTGGTTTCACTGGACAAGGCTCCAAGACGGTTCTGCCCGCGTGGGCTATGGCGAAAATTTCCTGCCGCCTTGTGCCAGACCAAACTCCGGAAGAAACATTTAAGCAAATGAAAGCATTTCTCAAGAAGAACGCGCCCAAGACCATCAAATGGGAATTGACCAATTTGCATAACGCAGGCGCGGCTTTGACAGACAGCAACTCTGCTGGCGTGCAGGCTCTTGCAAAGGCGCTCAAATCCGTTTGGGGTAGGCAGCCATACTTCAAACGTGAAGGCGGCTCGATTGGGTCAGTGGTTCTTTTGCAAAAATATGTTGGCGCAGATTCTCTTCTCGCAGGTTTCGGTTTGCCCGATGACAATGTCCATTCACCCAATGAAAAACTTCATCTGCCGACCTGGTATAAAGGCATAGAAGCATTCACTCACTTTTTCTATAATTTCAAATAAGGATGAAATCTGACGGGTCTTGCGAAGTGGACCTGTCAGGTTTATAAAAAATATGGAAGATCGAATTATTACTTATGGCGGTCAGGCAGTTATTGAAGGTGTGATGATGCGCGGGCAAAAGGCATATGCCATTGCCATGCGCGCGCCCGACGGTACGATTGCAATCCACACAGAAAAACTCGCGACCGTGTATCGTTCCGGCATTACCAAAATTCCCTTTTTGCGCGGATCCATTCTTTTATGGGATGCGCTCGGATTGGGAATGAACGCCCTCACGATTTCTGCGAATACTCAAACGGGTGAGGATGAAAAACTGGAAGGTCCGGCTCTTTATTTAACTTTGGGTCTGTCGCTCACCCTCGGCATTGGTCTCTTCTTTTTGCTGCCCGCCGGTATTGGTGGACTCGCCGAACATTATCTCGGTTGGAGTTCCTGGCTCAACAATCTTACAGAAGGTGTTTTGCGTTTGCTGCTTCTAATTGGCTACGTTTGGGGAATTAGTTTCATGCCGGATGTGAAGCGACTCTTTATGTATCACGGGGCCGAGCACAAAACCATCAACGCCTTTGAAGCAGGCGCTGAGTTGACTCCTGAAGTGGTGGCGAACTATCCCATTGAACATGCACGCTGTGGGACTGCGTTTTTGCTCACGCTGGTTTTGCTGTCAATTATTATTTTCACCATACTTGGCCCCATGCCCATCTTGTGGAGACTTGCCACGCGCATATTATTCATTCCCATTCTCGCGGGCATTGCCATTGAATATATCCGCTGGACAGCGAATCATTTGGATAGTCCGTTCGTTCAAATGTTGATCAAACCCAACTTGGCTTTACAGCACCTGACCACCCGTACGCCGGATAACTCCATGCTGGAAGTTGCGATTCAGTCATTCAAATCCATGCGCACAGCCGAGCAGGAGCTGGATTCTTTAGTCTCCTGACTTTGGCTAAAAATCAAAACGCGATCTCGCCGATCTGCTCAAAGTTGATGTCGAACAATTCTTCGGCATCGGTTTCCAATTCGGCATCGGCGGCGTCTCCTGCGCGGATGCCCCTGTCACAGTAGGATCTATAGGGGCAGTAATTGCATTTCGCAACATCATCAGTTTTCGGGAACGATGATGCGTTTGTTATTTCATCCGAAATTTTTAGCAGCGCATCCCAATCCCGTTTGTATTGATCCCCTTTATAAATAAATTGCGCGGGTTCGGTGGGGAAGTCGGCGAACCAGTAAACCATTTCGATCTGTTCAGATGTAAAAGGTTTTCCATTATTAAAATGCGCGCCCGCCTGCACGAGCAAAGCGCGGTAAACGCGCGTCTGCCAGCGGATGTGAAGGAATTCATTATTAGGTCGCTTGCGATAAGTTTTCCAATCGAAAATAATTACCTGATCATTTCCAATTGCGATCAGATCATACTTGGCCACCAAACGAAATTTTCCGAGCGGCGCGGAGAGCGTGGTTTCTGTGTAGAGAGTTCCGAGGTCTTTAAGACCTTGGAACTCTAAAAAGTTAGACCACCATCTTTGCAGGTTATCAGTATTTGCCAACTTTCCTACTTGCTCTGCAGGGATGCCGATGAGATGCTGCTGCACAAGACGATGAAAATATTCACCTTCCTGTTGATGCTTTTCATTTTCGAGCGCGGGTTCGCTTTCAATGGCAGGGTACGCCAAACGCTGAATGTGGCGCAACTCAAAGCGGCGCGGGCAATCGTTGTAATCCTGCAGGGATGACTGGCTGAGGGAGCGCAATGATTCTGTCATGTTCTTATTTTGCCACAGTTTTCAGTTATAATCGCAAATATGATTTACAAATTTCTGGCAGGCAAATCCCCATTGATCATCGGAGTGCGCGGTTTCATTTACACAACTCCTTCTGGAATCGCGCCTGTCTGCTGAAAGCATGTCCTTAACTTTCTAACGCCGCAGGCCGCCCTGCGGCGTTTTTATTTAACATGGAAAAATAAAATGATACAACTTCAACTAGCAAACATCACATTGGTTCTCGGCGCTAAACGCATCTTCGAAAATCTAAATTGGGAGATCCAGCGCGGACAAAAGATCGGCTTGATCGGTGCGAATGGTGCGGGGAAATCTTCGCTCTTCAGGATGATCGAAGGCGAATATTCTCCAGAATTGGGCGGAGCAATCACCCGCGCGCGACTCATTACTACGGGATATCTGTCTCAGTCTCCCGAGCTTGATTCTTCTCTGACAGCGCTCGAAGCAGCGCTCGCGGGTAATCCGCGTGTGGCTGAAATCCATGCTGAGTTGGAAAGCGTGGAAAATTCTTTGGGATATCCCGAAGTCTATGGTGATGAGCGAAAACTTCAACGAGCGCTTGAAGCCCAGCATAAACTTATCGAAGAGTATAACGAACTTGGCGGTGACTCTTATCCCGCGCGAGTGGGTGATCTACTGCTCGGGCTGGGACTCGCTCAAAGTGAATTGACCAAGCCATTATCTGTGTTGAGTGGAGGTCAGAAAAAATTGATCGGACTGGCTCGTCTGCTTCTAGTCCGCCCGGATATTTTATTGTTGGACGAACCCGATAATCATCTTGACCTGCCTGGAAAAATGTTCCTCGAAAAGCTGATCCGCGAATATGAAGGGACGGTGGTGCTGATCTCGCATGACCGTTATCTGCTAGATGCCGCTGTCACACACATTGCCGAGATGGAAGATGGCAGGTTGACTTTGTTCGGCGGCAACTACACGGAGTTCGTGCTTGATAAGGATGAACGATTGGCGCGTCAGGAGGAGTTGTATCAAATCCAACAGCGCGGACTGGCCCGCATGGAAATGGCGCTCAAACGTTATAAAGTGTGGGTGGAATTCAGCGATAAATTTGCCAGCCGAATTCACGCAATGGAAGCGCGTATTGCTCGCGTGGATAAAATTGATAAGCCAAATTTGGATCGCAAACGCATGGATCTGCGCCTCAGCGGTTGGCGCGGATCAAATAAAGTTTTGGAACTTGCGGGTATTTCAAAGTCATTTGGCTCAAAGAAAATATTTTCAAATCTTAACGAAATCATCTGGCATGGCGAGCGGGTGGGGTTGATCGGTCCGAACGGTGCAGGGAAGTCTGTCTTGCTACGAATGATCCTTGGCAATGAAACACCCAACACAGGCGAAATAAAAATTGGCCCCAGCATTTCCATTGGACATTACGCGCAGGAACACGAAACTCTTGATTTTAATCAAACAGTTTTAGACGCGGTTCGTTATGCGGGCGAGATGAGTGAATCAAGAGCGACCGCGTTTCTGTTACATTATCTATTCACCTACAAACAAGTCTCGCAAAAGATCGGTGAACTCTCTGGCGGTGAACGCAGCCGACTCCAATTGGCGCTGGTGGTTTTATCAGGCGCAAACTTTTTATTGTTGGATGAACCGACCAATAATCTTGATATTGCCTCCGCTGAAGTTCTTGAGCAGGCGCTGGAAGATTTTGTTGGAACGGTGCTGGTTATCTCGCATGACCGTTATTTCCTCGACCGCACTGTTGAGCGCTTGCTTGTCATCGAAGATGGTCAACTGGTTGAATATCAAGGCGGCTACAGCGATTATCTTGAAAAGAAGAGGTAGAAACTGATTTAACTATTTTGTGTTTTATTCTTTAATCTAGAAAAGGAGAATGATATGGCACAAGCTGGTATGCACGCAATGGTTGGAATGCTCGCTCGGAAACTTACAAACAAATCACAATGGATTTTGTTTGGAGCAATCCTGGGAAGTTTCATTCCCGATATGGATAACTTCGGGGTGGCGATTGCTACTCTTGCAAAACTTCCCACTCTAGGCATCCATCGCACATTAACCCATAGCATATTTTTTGTGTTAGCTGTTGTCGCAATTTTCCTTGCGATCGGACAGGCCAAAAAAGACGGGCGATGGACTAACCTTGGAATCGGCCTTGGCTTAGGAATCCTGTTTCACAGCTTTTTGGATATTTTCCTCTGGTTCAATGGTGTCGCGCTGTTCTGGCCGTTTCCAGTTTGGGTCAATATTTGGGCAAATATCACGCCGCCTGTATGGTTCATGAAATTCATGGACCCTGCTGAATTTCTTTTCTTTGGTGTTTTCTTGTGGGTGCTGGGTAGCTGGGCGCGCCAGTACAACACCGATGAGGATTTCACAGGCAAACATCGCATCTGGATGATGATCGAATTTGCGCTTTTTGTGATATTCACTCCGCTTGCATATATTATGACAAAAGGTTTTGCAACAATTTTCGGCGCCTTATACCTTTTCTCGATTATGACAGCCTTTTTTGTGACCATTCGCATGAGGAAGACAATCGAAGCCGCGGGAGTATAAATGTACAAACCATTAAGCTTTACACATTGGTTTCACTTATATGAATGCGGACTTTAATCAAATCTGGTATGCGCCTGCTTTTTCCACCCTGCTTGAAAATCGCAGGGAGGGATTGACCATGGTTGGCGCGGGTGTTTTACATTTTGGATTAAGCCTTGCAGGATTGCCCGCATGGAGTTGTCCCATCCTTGCCGCGACAGGCGTTCCCTGCCCAGGCTGCGGCCTGACACGTGCATGCATGGAATTGATACGTGGTGATTTTTCAAGTTCATTTCACACCCATGCGTTTGCTCCCATCTTTCTGTCCGCCCTTTTATTGATGGTTGTTACACTTCTTTTGCCTGAAACCCAGCGAATTGACATAATAACAAAGATTACCCGCCTGGAAACCCGTACCGGAGTTACTGCGTGGGTGTTATGTTTCTTGATGTTATATTGGGCGGCGCGCCTGATAGCATAATTCTAATTGAATAGAGGAGAGAAAAAATGGCATACCTTGGAGGGTTCATCGCCTGGATTGCAGGTGTCGTTGTTCTGATCAAGTTGTTTCAAAAAGAAGGGGTGCTAAAAGGCATCCTCGGGTTTATTTGCATGTTGTATACCTTCATCTGGGGCTGGCAGAATATCAAAAATGAAGAGTTGAAACTAAAGAATTGGATGTATGCCTGGACAGCTGCGATCGTCGTGGGTTTCTTCATCAATTATATGGTTGCAAATAGCGGTGGGTAGGTTTTTTGCCATTGCCTGAAATAACATGGCTATCGAAAAAAGCAGTGGCCCCCCTCGCTTTTTTCGATAGCCATTTGCATTTAAGGATCCCTGCTCCGATGCGCTATGCTATACTCGGTTTTTATATTCACAACCAAATATAATAAAGGGAGTTTCCTATGCCGAAAAATTTTGTGTTGACCCTGACTGGCCGCGATAAAATCGGGATCGTTGACCATGTTACGAGTGTTATTGTACAGCGCGCTGGAAACGTTGAATCGAGCCGCATGACCCGGCTTGGCGGGGAATTTGCCATGCTGATGCTGGTCTCTGTTTCAGATGCAGAGTTCTCAAACCTCGATCAGGATTTCCAGCAATTGCGCGCGGAGGGATATCAAGTTTCTCTTTTGCAAACTCAAGATGATTCAAAGAAGTACGCCGGTTGGCTACCTTATGAGATCGAAGTGACAGGTGCAGACCACGAGGGCATTATCCATGAAATTTCTCATCACCTTGCCACACAAGGCATCAACATCGAAAACATGGACACGAGTTCCGCGCCAGCCTCGATGAGCGGTACTCCTTTGTTCATGATGAAAGGTATTGTCGTCGTCCCGCCGCATTTGAACTTCCACATATGGAGTGATGCACTGGAGGAGATCGGCGATAAATTGAATGTGAGTGTTAAAGTGGGGGTTGTGAAATAAGACGGAAGGCAAAAGGTAGAAAGCAAAAGGCGGAAAACAGTGAAAACTGACTTCCGCCTTTCTTCTTTTTAACTACTGGTTCAATCTATTATATTGTCTCAAAACGCCTTTTACTTTCTCATGCGGTAATGCTTTGACATCGAAATCTTTATGACCTTTCATGTCCACTGCAGCAACCATTGAATTAATAATGGCTTCTTCAGTTGCCAGCGCGGAGGATGCCAGCAGTGGATCAAGATGATCGTTCGAGAGTGTTTGAATTTTTGAGACCCCATTTTCATCACCGTGAGCGGCATCTGCATTGGCTGTTGAGAATGCGAGAAAAATATCGCCCGAGCCATTTCCGCCCATACTACCGGTGCGAGCCATGCCAAGCGTTGCGCGTTTTGCCAATCGTTTAAGTTGATGAGGGAGCAGCGGCGCGTCAGTTGCGATGATAACGATCAACGAGCCTGATTCCTGCGCGAATGGGTCTTCACTCGCAGGCCATAACATTCCATCTTTTATATGCTTTCCCACAGGCACACCAGCCAGAGTGAATTGATGTCTCCTTCCAAAATTGGATTGCACCAGCGCCCCTACTGTCCATCCGCCGAATTTTTCAGAGAGTTTACGTGATGAGGTGCCCGTGCCGCCTTTGAATTCGTAACAAACCATTCCCGTGCCGCCGCCAATGTTACCTTCTTCAATAATTCCACTCTGCGCCGAATCAAGTGCTTTCAGCACATGATGTTCCTTCACATGAAAACCATTCATGTCATTCAGCCAGCCGTCTGCGGTTTCACCAACCACAGGCAGTGACCATCTTTGATACATGGCATTATTTTTCAACTGCCAGGCGATGATCGTATCGCGTACCATCCCAACGCTGTGTGAATTCGTAATTCCGATCGGTCCTTCGAGCATCCCGCCTTCCTCTATCCAAGCCGCGCCAGTCAACTCACCGTTACCGTTAAACGAATGTATACCCGCGTAAACTGGAGTGTGATCCCCTTTGCCGCGCGGATGGAGGATCGTCACGCCAGTCCGCGCTGAGGGGCCTTCGATAACGGTGGCATACCCAACAGTCACGTCTGAAACGTCTGTGATCGAGTTAAATTTTCCAGTGTGACCTTCAAATGGAATCCCCAGGTTACGCGCACGCAGTTTGATCATAAATTTCCTTTTGCAATTTTTACAAGTTGTTTTGCAATGCTTTCCATAATTTCATCGGGCACGCCATCCAGCGCCAATGATTTAACGCGCGTATCAATTTCATCGTTGACATAATCCACGACGATGAGTTCTTTTGCCAAAGCGATCTCTGTACTGAACCAATCGAGTTTGCAAATGGACGCGATATGCTTCGTGACATCCCTCAGCCTGCCGAGGCGATACTGTGACTCTTCCTCAGCGGTGAGGTTTGTGTAGATGTGCGTCTCTGTATCCCACCAGCATGGATAGGTTTCGCCGTTTGCATAAAAGATGCGAAACCAGGCGGGTGTGCCTTTAATGATGCGCGGTGTGACGTGCGCCTGGATCAAATATTTCTGTTCTGGAAATTCCATGCGTGCCAGTAAGATTTCATCCATTGTTGATGCACCAATGATCACGCCTTCACCACCGCCGCCATTGGATGGCTTTATGACAAATTTTTCACCGAGTGGAGTTAGGTCAATTGGCTGCACAACAGGTTGTATAAGAAACGGTGCGAGCAGAATCGTGTAGGGTGTATGAATGCCGCTGTTAATCAACTCAAGGTGCATGGTGGCTTTATCTTCCGACCAAGCAGATACTTCCAGTGGATTGATCCTGCGTGCACCAAATTCCAGCGCCCAGCGGGGGATGGGATCAAAGATCGCTTCACCCTGTCCGCGATTCAGCAGCGTTCTAAAAGTGGTTATTCCCTTGTACAGCGCGGTAATAGACTCGAGTAAATTATCAGGCTTGATCTGCCAGAGCGAAATTCCCTCTTCGATGCAGGCGCGCTCCACCATCCCAACGAAGATGTCATCATATTCCCAGTACCACGGCAGGCATAAGTCATATCGCATGGGCGAATTATAGTCGAAGGTCGAAGGTCGAGGGTTGTGCGAAGTTGATTTTTGACCTTCGACCTTCTTAATCGCTGGTAAAATGGACGCATAAAATTCAAATAAGGAAAAGAAAATGAGCAAAGATACAGTACAGGATGGTTTGGTTGTTTCAATGGAATATACATTAATTGTGGATGGGGAGGTGCTTGATACTTCTGACGGCGTCGGCCCATTGCAATTCCTTGCGGGGCACGACAATATTGTCCCAGGGCTTGAGCGTGAGATGATCGGTATGAAGATCGGCGAGAGCAAGGATGTTGTAGTTTCGCCCGAAGATGGTTATGGTGAATTCGATGAAGAGGCCTTCATGGAAGTGCCGCGCAGTGAATTCCCAACTGATATGGAAATTGAGGAAGGCGTCGAATTAAGCGTGACCGATGAAGATGGTAAAAATCAATATGCACGCGTGGAAAGTTTAACTGATGAAACAGTGAGCCTTGATTTCAATCACCCGCTTGCTGGCGCGGAGTTACACTTTAGCGTGAAGGTGATCGAACTGCGTGATCCGACCGAAGAGGAACTTGACCATGGTCACGTGCATGAAGAAGGACATGATCATTAGAATTTATAAAAAGCACGCTCTCAAATTAGTTGAGAGCGTGCTTTTTTCTGCCAGTTCCATGCCTGTTTGAGCCCGAAGCCGAATAATACCAAGCCCAGGATCAATCCGCCGAAATTGCTCATGAAATCATAAACCAATTCCCACTGACTGCCGAATAAATATCCAAGACCGCCATATAAGCTGATCCACAAGATTTCACCTACAACATCATAAGCGATGAATTGTGAGTATTTATAACCGCTTCCGCCGGCGATCAAATTTGTTGGTATCGCGAGGGCTGTGATAAGCCAGCGGGTCAGAAAGACTGCCAGACCTGCGCGTTCTTGAAAGGACGCGCGCGCACCCCTCCAGGCGGCAGATTTTCCGAAACGTCTTTGAACTGAGTCTTTAGCGTAATATCCCATGCCAAAACTGAGCGTATCGCCGATCAACGCACCGACCAACCCGATCAGAGCTGTGCCTGGCCAACTTAAAATCCCCTGTTGACTAAAAGCACCAGCGGCGATCAAAACAATAGATGCGCCAATCGGCAAACCGAGTGCGCCCAACAACAAAATTAACCCGACCAGAGGCGCGCCAAAATTGATTACCTGAGTAAGTAGAAATGTAGACATGATGTGTTTTATGGGGCGACAGGCGGGGAGGCAGTCGGAGTGTGTGGAGGATCAGGTTTCGGCGGAGGTTGATTCGTAAGAATCGTTTTTTTGACAAGACTCAACACATACCCGCTTTTTTCAGGATAATATTCCTTATTCAAAACTTTCAGGCTTTTATCATGATTTGAAAGGGGCAAAATATCGAGTGCATCAAAAATTATTTTTTCAGGCACGTAATAGGTCTTTGAAATAAATGATATGGTCATCCAATCACGGATCAATTCAACGTCGGTCTCTACTTTTCCCGACGGCGGGGGACGGTGTCCGTTGAATTTTCTAAAAGCGTGAACAGCGCGCATTCCAAAGAATGCGGTGAAAAGTATTCCAATGATAATTAGCCCGGCCATTACGGCACGTTGCCCAGGTCTTTTCTTTTGCGGCATGATTTACCCTTGAAGTTATTCCTTCCACTCCAACTCAAAATCACCGATGTAAACGGTGTCACCTTCCTGTACGCCGGCTTCATGCAGGGCTTTGTCTACGCCAAGTTTTTCCATCAGTTTTTGGAATCGACGCAGCGATCCATCGTGTTCCCAATAGGTCATCTTTGCGGATCGTTCGATGGCTACGCCGCTGACTCTCCATTTCTGCGCATCTTCCTGTTGAACCTCAAACAGATTCGGGTCAACCGGTGGTTTATACACGGGAAGAGATTCTTCCAACTCTTCCGCTGGAATTTCCGCCAGCTTTCGATGAGCGGCAATCAGAATGTCACGCGTATTGGTGCGTGCCATCGCGGATGCTGTCAATAATTCTATTTTTCTCTTTTTGAAACTGGCCTTAATCTCCTTTAAGCGTTCCTGAACATCAGGCTGATCAATTTTATTGAGCACAACTATCTGCGGTTTTTTTGCAAGGTTCGGGTCGAAGAGTGCCAACTCGCTGTTGATCTGACTAAAATCTGCCAGCGGATCTTCGCCCAAGCCGTCCACCATGTGAATGAGCACGCGCGTCCGTTGAATGTGACGCAGGAAATCATGGCCCAAACCAGCGCCTTCAGCCGCACCCTCGATCAACCCGGGAATGTCTGCCATTACGACGGTTGTATCATCGTCAATATTTGCCACACCGAGATTTGGTTCGAGTGTTGTAAATGGATAGTCGCCGATCTTTGGCTTGGCGTTTGTCAGTGCCGCCAGCAAAGTGGATTTACCAGCGTTGGGCAAGCCGATGATGCCAATATCAGCAATCAGCTTAAGTTCGAGGCGAAGTACTTTCTCCTCATGCGGTTCGCCGCGTTCCGCCATGCGTGGGGCCTGGTTGCGTGATGTGGCGAAATGCTGGTTTCCAAGTCCGCCGCGCCCGCCTTTGCATACCATCAATTGCTGACCTGGCGTAGTGAGATCGCTCAGGAGTGAGCCTGTTTCGGCGTCATAGATGACTGTGCCGGGCGGCACGTAGATGATGAGATCTTTTCCGCCGCGCCCAGTCATTTCTGAGCCGCCGCCTTTTTTGCCGGGGTCAGCCGCGAACTTTTCATTCTGCCGAAATGAGGATAGTGTATTGAGAGTAACTTTTACCTCAAAAATCACATTGCCGCCTCTGCCGCCGTCGCCGCCGTCGGGACCGCCAAGAGGTACAAATTTCTCGCGGCGGAAATGAACCATTCCGTCTCCGCCTTTGCCTGATTTTACGTAGATATTTACTTGATCTATAAACATACCTCCATTATACATGGCTGACGGAGATAAATGGCATATCTATAAATATGCCGGTGAGGACTGTAGAAAATTTTTTGTTGCCGTGATTTACCATTCTTGTAGTAAGATTATTATGCTTGAGATAAATTGTACAAGAAATTGAGAGGTAGAGTATGACAGAGAAGGATGTTTTTGAGAATCAAATACCTCCTCAGCAGGGTGCGTTTTTAATCGTTAACCGCCAAATGATCCCTCTTACAAAATCTACAACGACGATTGGCCGTCTTTTGGAAAATGATATAGTTTTTCATGAGGAATTTTTATCGCGGTATCATGCTCGTATAATTAATGATGGTGGGAAATACAATCTTTATGATCTAAATTCCACCAGCGGTACCTTTGTGAATGGCAAGAAAATCGAAAGATGCGTGCTTAATTCAGGTGACCTGATCTCTTTTGCAAATATTAATATCATGTTCGTAAATAATAACGCGAAGATACAGGTCAAGGCAACTGGCACGACACATGATCTCAGGGTTCCAACGGACAATTGAGGAATAATAGAATGCGTGATGATAAAACGCCTGTAATTCTGGTGATCGATGATGAACCAGCCATTCGCCTGGGAATTGTTGTTGCCATCAGGCGGCACGCATTACAGGTGATCGAGGCGATTGATGGAAATGACGGTTTGCAAAAAGCCAGAGAATTTCTGCCGGATGTGATCATTTCGGACGTGATGATGCCTCCTCCAGATGGATTTGAGTTGAAACGATTGCTTAACTCTGATCCGGCTACCAGATCCATCCCCTTTATATTTCTTACCGCTCGTTCAGGCAGGGAAGACCGTCTTGCAGGAATCCGCGACGGCGCAGATGATTACATTGCGAAACCATTTGGCATGGAGGAGTTACTTGCCCGCCTTGATGCATTGTTACGGCGGGTGGATACTGAACGGAAACGCGGTCGTGATGAGATGGCGGAAATTGCACGCCAGGATATGGATAAATTGAGGAATGAGATCCTCCAAAATTTCCATCATGAATTACGAACTCCATTAATGAACATAATCGCTCCGCTGGAGTTGGCTATTAACAATAAATTCAGCGATCCTGAGCTTCAGAGTTATTTCCTAAAGACTGCGCTTTCAAATGTCGACAAATTAGAATCTCTGGTTTCAGATATTATTATCCTTTCAAATGTTGACCTTGTTAATCTAAATCCCTTCAGGCAATCCATTGACTTGATGGTTCATGTTATAAATCCTGTCAACAAGCGCCTTGAGAGATATAAGAGCAAGGAATTGAACTTCACATATCAAATTATCGGCGAGGGGGAGGTTAAAGCTGCAAGAAGGGAATTTACACAGTCTGTTTTGCATCTTGTTGATAATGCATTTAAGTTTAGTTCGGAAAATGGGCGGGTAAATATCGATATTCATCCCAGCCTCAATGGCGGGGTCAGGATCGAAGTTTCTGATGATGGTCCCGGCATCCCAGTGGAATTACGCGAAAAGGTTTTTGAAAAGTTTTTCCAGATCAGCCAGGGAGATACCAGACAGCACGATGGACTTGGCGTGGGGCTGACCATTGCGCGGGCCACCTTCAGGCACCTCGGTGGGGATGTGAATATAGCAGATAGCGCTCAGGGTTGCCTGGTTTTGGCTGACTTGCCGGACATTCGACCGGAAGACATAGTTTATGGATGATGATATAAAACCTACCGATACATTTCCACCTGAAAGAAAGCAAGAAACGGAAATAATAAAAAAGGATTGGGAAGTTGATCAATTTGGCCGCATGTTGTTTGAACAAACCGGAGAATGTGTATTTATCATCGGGATGGACCTGCGTTATATAACCGCGAACCGGCAGGCACTCCTCTTGCTCGGTTATGATGAGCGGGAGATCACCGGGATGAATGTAAGTAATGTCATATCGATGGGGGACTTGCTGGATGAACAAATAATCCATGAAGATCAGGCGAATATTTATGAAAGGATCCTCAAGAAAAAGGATGGCACGTTGATCCCCGTTGAGATCAGCGCATCCATTGTCTCTGATGAGAATTACATGCCAGTTTATATTCAAAGTATCGTGCGTGATATTTCAGACAGAAAAACAGCGGAAAAACTTTTGCGGCGAAACGGACGGATCCTGTCCGTGATCAGTGAAGCCACAGCCCGTTTGTTTCGTTCTCCAAATATCGAGTCTGGAATTTCTCAAGTATTGGAATCTTTGGGAAATGCGATGGACCTTTTCAGCTGCATAATTTTTGAGGTTGAAAATTTCTCAGGAACTCCACAGATAAAGATTCACTATAACTGGGTGGAAAACAACGCAAGCAATTTTGATCTTGAGACTGCGGTCAAACCCTTTATAAATAGATTGATCGCAATGCCGGATGCTGTTCTGTCTGAGAAAAAAGCAGGAGAGACAGATGCCGTTCCGTCCTACTCTTTTCTAGCCCTTCCCATTCATGGCTTCTTTGGTTCACTGGGGTTTTTGGGATTGTTTGACCGTGAAAATAGACTTTCCTGGCTTTCGGCTGATTTTGATATTGTCCAAACCGCCACAAATCTTATTGGCGCGGCATTACAACGCATCCAATATGAAGAGACGATTCGAGTGAGCGAGTTCCGAAATCGTATGATCGTGGAATCTTTCCCGGATTTGTTGATTCGAATTAATTCAAATGGCATAATCCTAGATTATATATCCAGTACCAATCATCCTTTATATATTCAACGTGACATGATAACGGGGAAAAAACTCGTTGAAACCTGGCCTGAAGCGACCGTTTCCAGGATATTAGGGAAGGAGAATAAAAATTCCTTTAGCATGCCATATTGGCTGGAGGGATTTCAATTGCCATTTAGCAGTGGAGTTTACGAATCCAGATTACACCCGATCAATTCACACGAAGCCTTGATCATTATTCGTGATATTTCCGATATGCTGCGTCTCAACGAGATGAAGACGGATTTTATTAACCGTGCCTCTCATGAATTGCGAACACCCCTGACGGCCGTTATTTTAATGGCTGACCTAATTCAACAAGGTGGAACCCAGGAAGAACAGGCGGAGTATTGGCGGATTTTACGGAACGAACTTAATCGCCAGAAAAAATTGATCGATAGCCTTTTGATGGCAGGGCGCCTGGAAAGCGGCATGATGAAATTGGAAAGCGTTCCCCTTGATCTTCTTCCAGTGTTGAAGGAAGCCGTGCAGGCAGTCAGTCCGATCGCATTTAGGAAGGAAGTAGCGATTGCTCTGAATATGCCGAAGAAATCCATGACCATACTTGGCGACAACGGCGCCTTGCAACAGATATTTATAAATCTACTAAGCAATGGGGTGAAATTTTCACCTGAAGGTAGTATGATCAAAATGACCGTTAGCTCCTCAATTGGCTTTGTTGATGTGACAATTGTCGATCAGGGTATGGGAATAAGTGCTGACGCCATCCCGCACTTGTTTGAAAAATTCTATCGTGCGAAAAATGTTACCGTTGCTGAGATTCCTGGAAGCGGTATCGGTTTGTACATTGTCAAATCGGTTGTTGAAGAGTTAGGTGGGAAAATTGAAGTAAAAAGTGAAATAGATGTAGGCACTACATTTATTGTTCACTTAAAATCAGCAGGATAATTTATTTAATCGGATTGCATAAGGCACTCAAAGTGCCTTTTTTGTTCGTCTGCCAGTGTTACAATTCTTCCATCAATTTATTGGAGCATGAATAAAAAATGAAAACACCCCGTTTGCGCGGACGTTATATCCGCATCCTTACTTTTTTTGCGGGCATGATCGTCCGCTTTATCTACTGGGAATTGATCGTTCGCAGGATCGGATTGCGTCAACTTGCAAAGCGCACCCGCCCTGAACGTTTTCGCCGCGAGGCTATGCGTTTTCGCGCGCTGGCATTGCGCATGGGCGGAGTGATGATCAAGGTCGGACAGTTCCTCTCATCACGTCTCGATGTGCTTCCGCCCGAGATCACTGAAACCCTCGCAGATTTGCAGGATGAAGTCCCCGCTGAAATTTTTGCGGATATCCGTCAGCTGGCCGAGCAGGAACTTGGCGCATCGTTGACAGAAAAGTTTGAATGGTTTGACGAGAATCCGCTTGCCGCCGCATCTCTTGGACAGGTGCATCGAGCCAGATTGAAGCGCGGTGAAGATGTGGATTTTCTTAACGTTGTGGTAAAGGTCCAACGCCCAAGCATCGCAGCCATCGTGACCATTGATCTGTCAGCGTTAATGCGGGTGGGTGGCTGGCTGATGCGGTATCGCCCTGTGCGCGAACATGCGGATGTACCCGCCTTGCTGCGTGAGTTTTCGGCGAGTGTGTACGAGGAAATCGATTATCAAAAAGAAGCGGGGAACGCCGAAACTTTTTTTGAGAATTTTAAAAACGATAAATACGTGAACGTGCCGCGCGTTGTACTGAGTCTTTCCACGATGCGTGTGCTTACACTCGAGGATGTGTTCGCGATCAAGATCACCGATTACGAAGCCATCACCACTGCAGGCATTGACCGTGGTGAAGTGGCGCGCAAATTATTGGATACTTATCTCGAACAAATATTTGAAGATGGCTTTTTTCACGCCGACCCGCACCCGGGAAATTTATTCGTCACGCCATTACCTCAGACAAAGGGCAGCAAACGAAAATCTTTGCGCTGGCAATTAACCTTCGTGGATTTTGGCATGGTGGGGCGTGTCCCCGAAAATCTCCGAAAGGGTTTGCGTGAAACTGTTGTAGCGATCGGTACACGTGACGCGGCGCGTTTGATCAAATCGTATAAAGAGCTTGGATTTTTATTGCCAGGCGCAGATACCCAGGCGCTGGAACAGGCTTCCTCCGCTGTGTTTGACCGTTTCTGGGGCATGTCTATGAGTGAACTGCGGAATGTGCGTCCAAACGAAGTACGTGACATCGGTCATCGCGTGCGTGACGTGATGGTGGAGACGCCGTTCCAGGTGCCTAATGATCTGTTGATGTTGGTGCGAACCGTGGCTATCCTTTCAGGCATGTGCACAGGACTTGATCCGAACTTTAATCTATGGGAACAACTTTCTCCATACGCGAGCAAACTTGTACAGGAAGAAACTTCATCCGCGTTTAGTTTGGATAATATTCTCAAGCAGGTTGGTGAAGTTGTGCAAGCATTTATAGCCTTGCCGTCTCAAGCCAGCCGCTTGCTTGCGCAAATCGAATTGGGGGGGCTGGTGGTTCAGTCACCTCAAGTGACACGTGAAGTCCGTACCTTGGGGCGCTCAGTAGACCGTCTGACAGGTGGAGTATTATTTGCCGCATTCCTGATCAGCGGGGTAATGTTATTAAATAGTGGAAATACCCAGCTTGGGGGAGGATTGCTCGGCGCCGCAGGCGCGACTTTGTTGTGGGTGATATTTGGGGCCAGGAAATAAAAAGATAACACAAAGGGTCACAAGGGAACTCCAAAAAACAGTTGTGTTCCTTTGTGACCCTTTGTATAAATTGTGATTAGGGTTTTCGTTACGCTTTTTCTTCCATCTTTTCAATGGCACTATCGAGCATACTGCGTACAGCCAGCATCATCTCTTTGCGGGCAGTGCGGCGGTGTTCCATGAAGCCTGCGGGTAATAAACCTTTGATAGCCTCACGCATTTCCTGACGAGCCTTCTTGTAATGCTCGCGGACTTCCTCGGGAACCTCCCGCTTGAACTTCTTTTCGCTTTCAGTTTTCTTGGTAGCCATGGTTACTCCTTTTGTTATATCTCAATAATTATACTTGCATTTGGCAGGCATGATAAAATACAAAACATCTATGGCAAAACATTTGGTTTTAGTGGCTGGAAATATCGGCGCTGGAAAAACCACTCTCACCGAGCGCATTGGCGCCCGCCTGGGCTGGTGGACTGGCTATGAATCCGTTGCAGATAACCCGTACCTCCCCGATTTTTATGGGGATATGCATGCCTGGGCTTTTCATTTACAGGTTTTTTTTCTTGGGCATCGCGCCGAACAATATCTCGAAGCTGCCCGCGATGCGCGCTCAGCAATTCTCGACAGAAGTATTTACGAAGACACGCATATCTTTGCGCGAGCCTTGCATCACATGGGGAATTTGGGTGAGCGTGATTATCTTGCCTATCGCCGCTTGTTCGATGTGGTTGTGAATGGATTGCCGCGCCCCGACCTTTTGATCTACCTAAAAGCGCCAGTGCCTATCCTAATGGATCGCATCCGCAGGCGCGCTCGAAATATGGAAACCGGCATCTCCCTCGAATACTTAGCATTGCTCGATTCGTTTTATGATGAATGGCTCGGCGTATTTGACCTTTGTCCTGTGCTGACCATTCAAACTGATGATCTGGATTTTGTTCATCAACCCGGACATTTAGATCTTGTTGTGCAGCGTGTTCAAGACAAACTGGCTGGAAAAGAAATAATGGATCTGACCCAAAAATAGTTTAGTGATATGACTCTTAACCTCCTAGCAAAAATACCATTATTTGCCGATCTTCCTGCACACGAGTTGGATCGGATCCTCTCTGTATTGAACGTGAAGGAATTAATTGATCGAGAAATTCTTTTTAGTGAAGGCGACCCCGGCGAACATTTTTACCTTGTAATGGCAGGAGAGCTTGAAGTCCTCATGGCCGCTGGTCAAATGGAAGAACTCCAGCTCAATATTATGCGGGCAGGCGAACATTTCGGCGAGATGAGCCTGATCCTGCCAGGTGGACATCGGACGGCAACCGTGCGCGCGCGCGGAGATGCCACATTGCTTTCCTTGAGTCGCGTCCAATTTTTAGATCTGACCCAAAAATACCCCGAACTTTCCACTTCGATGGTGCGGGTTTTGAGTCAACGCCTCGATAACACCAATACCCAAACCTTTCATGATCTCACCGAAAAGAATAAGCAACTTCAAACTGCTTACGATGAGCTCAAAGCCGCGCAGGCACAGTTGGTCGAGAAAGAACGCCTGGAGCGCGAACTTCAAGTTGCCGCCGATATTCAATTAAGTATTTTGCCCGATGAACTTCCGAAAGTGGATGGATTTAATTTCGGTGCACGCATCCTGCCGGCCCGTCAGGTGGGCGGTGATCTATATGATGTATTTCTTCTCAAGGATGAAAAAGTGGGTGTGGTGATCGGTGACGTAGCCGATAAAGGTGTGCCATCCGCCATATTCATGGCGCGCGCACATGCGCTCATTATGGCTGAGGCTGATATGGGTTTGACCGCCGGAGAAGTGATGCGCGTGGTCAATCGGCATATCACCCGTTTGCAAAAATCCACTCAATTCGTTACCGTGCTTTACGGCATTCTGGATCTAAAAACGCGAGAGTTCAGTTATGCACGAGCAGGTCACGAGCCTCCGTTGCTGCTCCACCCTGATGGAACAGTGGAACGCATTCCTCATAGCTCGGGCATGGCGCTTGGCTTGTGGGATGCGATCACGCTCGACGAACGCACAGTAATATTGCCGCAGGGTTCCACATTTCTTCTATTCACAGACGGCTTGACTGATTGTCGCGACACACTTGGCGAACCATTTGGATTGCAGCGCATTAAAGAAACTTTAGCTGATTTATCAAATGTCAACGCGCAGCAGGCTTGTGACCATTTGCTTGAAACTTTGATGAATTTTCAGGACGGCTCCAAGCAGGATGATGATGTCACGCTTGTTGCGATCCACGCGCTGAAATAATTATTTTAGAGCCTGTTCCAAATCCGCAAGCAGATCATCCACGTTTTCAATTCCAACTGATAACCGCACCAGCCCGGGATCAACTTCCAGCGCGGAGCCGACGACTGATAAATGAGTCATCGCCGCGGGAACTTCGATCAGAGATTCGACGCCGCCGAGTGATTCTGCGAGTGTAAATATTTTTGTGGATTCCGCCACCCGTACAGCTTCGTCCCTTCCGCCATTCATCACGAATGAGATCATTCCTCCGCCATTGAGCATTTGGCGCTTCGCTATCTGCACCTGTGGATGACTCTCATGAAACGGATAGATCAGCCGTTTGACATTTTTCTGCTTCTCGAGAAACGCCACGATC
>CAIWRB010000116.1 GCA_903914955.1 uncultured Chloroflexota bacterium
GCTATTGTCAGGAGCATTACATGAATGGACAGAATATAGGGTATATTAGAGTTTCATCCGCTGAACAGAATACAGGGCGACAACTTGATGGTTTGGACATGGATCGGATATTCACTGATAAGGTATCAGGAAAATCGGTGGACCGCCCTGCCCTTCAAGAAATGCTGCGATTCGTCCGTGAAGGAGATCATCTATTCGTTCACTCCATGGATCGACTCGCTCGTAATCTGATTGACCTTCGTCAGATGGTACAAGATTTAACAGCCAAGGGGGTCAGGGTCACTTTTGTTAAAGAAAATATTGTCTTCAACGGTGATGACGCTGCAATGTCGGTTTTGCTACTGTCGGTCATGGGAGCTGTTGCCGAATTTGAACGGGCTATTCTCAGGGAACGACAAGCCGAGGGTATCCGTATTGCTAAACAAAAAGGTGTCTATAAAGGACGGAAGGCTTCGCTGACTAATGACCAGATGGCAGAAATTCAGGAAAAAGTCGCCGCAGGAATCCCAAAGGCCAGGATTGCACGGGAATATAAATGTTCGAGGGAGACCCTGTATAAATATCTGCGTTATACTTTAAACTGCTGAGATTTTGACTTTTCCGAAAGACTGAAAGTTCCACGACAACAAGGTTTCCAGTTCATTTCTGTGCCGCGAATGGGCATTCTGGATGCAATCACTAAGAGCTTGTTTGAAACCAGCGAACTTCGGAAAGTACTTGGCATACAAACACTCTTTACGTACATAGCGCCAAAAACGCTCGATTAAATTCAAATTAGGTGAATAAGACGGCAAGTACAACAACTCAATATTTAGTTTGGCGGCATGTTTCCACACAAGTTCGCATTTTTGGTATCTGGCATTGTCCAGCACAAGCGTAATTAGCGTATCTGGATAATGGACCGCAATCTGGGTTAGCAAAAGACAAACACTCTCGGCATTGATGTAGGTTTCGTTCGTGATTGTGATGATTTCTTTAGTCACGGCATTAATCGCCCCAAGGACATTGAATCGCTGGCGTCCAGAAGGCGATGCAATAAATAAACGGGCAAAACACCAGACTTTTGACAAACAGGCCATCATTACAAAGTGAGCAGCGTCCATAAACAGGAGAACGCGTTTGCCTGCTTTTGCTTCGGCTAAACGAGGCTCTAATTTTTGGGTTTTGAAGGTCTCCTGCTCAGCTTGCTTATCTGGGTCAGCGGCGCGACCGGGAACATGACCCACCATGCGACATTTCATGCCAATCCGTTTCATAAAGATCTGTACTTGGGTTGGGCTACGTTCGATACCTGTCAGATCCTTGATTACCTGCTTGGCCTCCGCCACCGTGCGTGGTGGATTCTCCTCGAAATAGGCTTTCAGTGTCAAAGATTGTTGGTTCAATTTGCTGGGTTGCCCTCTATAACAGAACTTTTCAAGTTGGTCGAAGCCACCCTCTTGATATTGCTTCAAGTAGGTGACCAGTGTCTGTTTTGAGATTCGACACAGTTGACAAATTTGTTGGTGTTGCAGCCCATGGCTTTTGAGATAAATTACTTCCACTTTCCTTTGGACTTTGGAATCAGGATGTTGGTAACGCTCGTGCTCAAGCGTATCAATTTCTTTGAGAGTGAATTCGATTTTGAGCATAGTTAGCCTCCCTGTAATGGGTAACTGCTAACCCCATTATGCCCAAATCTACGCTGACAGTAAATTCAAAATCTAACCCGTTTTGAGTATAGACTACTGCAAAGAGCATAACACACCCGGCGCAATGGTTGCACTTTTCCCGTATTGGAACGGCGCACCTGACCAGCAGGCCGTCGAGATGATTACAGCGGCAGGCTTTAAGGAGGCGACACCATGACGATTAAACAAAGGTTGGCATTGATCGAAAAGAAGCTGTCACCACCAGAGCCACCGTCATATTTGTTTCTACATGGCACCAACACAGCACCGCTTGAAGAGTACCGGCGCACTCATGGCGGCAAAGACCCGACGAATGTGATCACCTTCCGAACGATTGCGCCTGATGGCAACGGCGGCATAAAATACATTGACGAGGGCTTGACATGAGAAACATATATGCAAGGTTGGTAGCACTTGAACAACAGCAGCGCAACAACAGGCCACCCGAACCAGCACCGCCGGGTTATCGGATGATCGGGCAGGGCTTGTTAGTACGGGAACCGATGACACCTGAACAATGAGCGGAGTCTTGCCGGGCATACTAACACC